>JAIESZ010000044.1 GCA_019745615.1 Burkholderiaceae bacterium | reverse complement strand
TGCAGTCCTCCACATTCACCGCTGAAAGTAACTTACGATCTTTTTCTACTTGCAGCCACAGCAGCAAGCGTTGTGCCTCACGCCGATAGAGTTTGGCGGTGGCATTTGAACCAGAGCGGGCAGTGATCCAGCTCTCTATGGCTTGCAGGTCATTTTCGGTGTTGAGTAAGCCCACGGTGGCGGGGTTGCTGATAGCCAAGGCTGTCACTGTGCTGGTGGCAGCCGTTTGCAGTCGAAACAGTCTCTGGGCTTGCACCGGCAAATCAGGCAGCAGGTTACGCAGGTGGGCAGCAATGCGCTGTGCTTTGCCTTGACCTATGCCAGGCATGGTCGAAAACCAGCGTCCACCGACCCCGATGCGCTGGTGTAGTTGACCCAGCGTGTTGATCCCTGCCCACAGCAGGCGCTGTGCCGTGGCATCGTCGAACCAGCCTGTGACCAAATCCTCTGGCAACGGCTGTTCGGCAGCCAGCAACTCCAAGCGGCGCAGCATGGCCAACTGGCGCTCACGCAAACGGGCGCGGCGCTGCTGGCGGTGGTCAGCAGGGTAAGCATCAGCGTACATCTGGAGGACTTCGGTCTCGTTCCAGCCATCCAAGCCCTGCTGTTCAGCGAATTCTTCCAGACTTGGAGCTGCCATCGAAGGGCCACCACTGGCGGCGATATGCAGCCCGACCAAGCGCCACTCACCGGTACCAGCATGGCGGCGGGCCACCGCGCGCACCAAATCCACGGTTTGCTGGTGGGCTGTGGCGGCCTGATGCCCATGCTCAATGCCCAGATAGCGGCGGGCACTGTCAGGGCGGGGTAGCCCTTCGGCTACGGCGCGAAGGTAGGCGAAGTGGTGCAGGCCAAGGCGGCGGACAAAGCGCAGAGGAGGTGGGCAGTGCATGGTAGCAAGCGTAATACGAATACTGACTTGTGGAGATGGTGCACAAGGGGAAGTCTAGGGTGTTGTTTTTTGTGCATACTCATAGTCATTTTTCTTTGTTGTTCTGCAATGAGTCCCAGCCTACGCTGGGGCTTGCATCTACTCTGCCCACCAAGGAAAAAGCCATGACTACTGCAACGGCCTCTGCGCCCCGTTCCCTCCAATTGGGCTTTGTCCTGCACGGCGTTGGTGCAGGTTGGGGCGACTGGCGTCATAAGGATGCGGTCACCGATGCCAGCACCAATTTTGCGTTTTACAAGTCACAGGCCCAGTTGGCCGAACAGGCTGGATTTGCTTTTCTATTTGTGGCTGACAGCGTTCATATTACCCCCCGCTCCAGTCCACATTACCTTAACCGCTTTGAGCCGCTCACCATCCTGTCAGCATTGGCTGCCGTCACCAGTCGCATTGGTCTGGTGGCTACCATTACCGCCAGTTACAGTGAACCCTTTACTGTGGCCCGGCAACTGGCCTCGCTAGACCATATTAGCGGGGGCCGGGCAGCATTGGTCTTGACCCCGTAACCTAGTGCCGAACGCTACTTTTGAGTACGCAGCTACAGACGTTTACACCGCACCCATCAAGACCTGAAGACGGTGGTGCGCCTCACCTTCCCATTGCGGCGGTAACTGGTGTTTAGCTTGCAGGTAGTGATGGGTAAACACGTCCAAGTAGGCATCCAGCGTCAGCGAGGCATGGGATTCGCCCGCCAGACCAAGGCACAGCGAGGCGACCTCAGCGGTACAGAAATGGTCGCCACGCTTAGAGCGGCGCAGCACGTAACGCGACACCTGCTCGGGTGCCAGACTGAGCACAGGCAAGTGGTTCAGGTAGGGGCTTTTGCGGAACATTTTGCGTGCTTCAGGCCACGTGGCATCGAGCAACACAAACAGTGGGCGTTTGGCGACCGCCGGGCTGACCGGCGCGGGCACAGGTGTTTGCGTCACCACCCGATCGGCCTCAGCGAACTCGCCCGGAAACACCACCAATGGCTGCCACTGCGGGTCAGCTAGCAGTGCCAGCAGATCGGGGGCTACTTCGGTGCGCGCCCAGCCGAAAGCAAAGGTGTCGAGCACCACATCGGCAATCAGCCATCCGGTGTTGCTGGGTTTGAGCGGCTCGATATCGGCCATCAGCAAACATACTCCGGCCCGTGTTGGTATCACCGGGCGCACAGCGCACAGGCAGTGGCTAGGCACGAGGCGGCAGCCAGGGCAGCGTTCGCCTTTAGGGCCACCTCGGGCCAGAAAAGGCTTGGAGCTACGGGCTAGACGTTCAGCGCGCAGGCGGGAGACAGCGTGGGGTTGAGTGGGAGGTATGGTGGTACAGGCTGCCGCCTGAAACAGGCCGGGAAACAAAAGCGTGGTGTGCATGTGGCTTAGATTACACCCATCGGCGTCCTCCTTCCATGACCATCGCCCCCCCACTCCTGATGCCATCGCCTGTAGACTGTTGTAGTTCAATGAAACCTGCCAACGACTGAGTTACAAGGTTTCGACCTCAAAACCCACCACACTGCGCTCGTGCTTGCTGAACTCAACGCCAATCAGATGGATAGGTTCTCCTCGATTTTGATACTTGTCGGCGTAGCCGCGCTGGCGAATCTGCTCCAACGCCTTGCCTTGGGGCACTAACTCGACCACCTTGAACTCAAAAAGATAGACGTTGCTATTGAACAGCACCGTCATGTCGATGCGGCCCTTGTTGGTGACATCTTCGAGGCGAATGTCTAAGCCCAAGGCGGCAAAGTGGCTGTAAAAAATGCTGGCGTAGTAGCCCTCGTACTGGGCAATCGGGTTGTTGCGGTACCAGTCGTTGGGGATGCTGGCAAAGAATGCAGTGAACAAGGTGTGCAATGCTGAAAAATCATTCGCTTGCAGTAGTGCATGAAGCTTGCCCGTATGCTCTAACATGGCAGCAACATCGGGCAGGTAGCGGCGCAGCATGGTTTCGTTCAAACCGGCACGTACCTCTAAATTGGGGTAGCGCAATCGGTAACGTGGTTGCACCCCTAAGTATTGCACTTGATCGATGGTCAGATAGCCGGATTGGAATAGCAAGGCTTCGGTACTCATGTCGTCCACATCGAAACTCGATAGCAAGTTTTCGCTCGCCAGCATCTGTTCTAATGCAGGCATAAAGGTGCGCCGCTGCGTGAGTACGTCTAGCAAGAAGGTGGGCGTGCCCGTTTCAAACCAGTAGGGGCGAAACTGGCGCTTTTGCAGCAGCAGCAACACATCAAACGGGTTGTAAACGCCTATCCCGTCCCAGTTGTAGCCGTTGTACCAAAGGCGCATTTGCTCCCGGTCTATGTCTGACAGTTCTGGCGCAAACACGGTGTCCACGTCTTCGTCGGTATAGCCGCACAGCGAGGAGTAAGCGCTATCGAGGGTGATGTCATTGAGCTGGTTCAATCCTGAAAACAGACTCACCTTGCTAAACTTGCTCACTCCGGTGAGCATGGCAAAGCGGACATGGGCATCTTGGCCCTTGATGACCGAGTAGAGGTCACGCAGACCGTCGCGCATCTCACGGGCGATCTCCGGCTGCGTGATGTTGTCCAGAATCGGCTTGTCGTATTCATCGACCAGCACCACCACGCGCTGGCCCGTTTGGTGATGGGCTTGTTCGAGCAGTTCGGCAAAGCGGCCAGAAATGCTGTGGTTGCCGCATTGCACGCCCAGCTCTTTTTGCAGGCGGTGCAGAATTTCTTCGATTTTTTCGTTGAGCGTAGCTCGGCTATGGAGCACGCCGTCAGAGAAGCTGATCCGCACCACCGGGTAGCGCTGGTTCCAGTCCCAGAACGAATCGGCGTGCAGCCCGGCGAATAGTGCGCGGTTGCCCTCAAACAACTCGGCGATGGTATCGAGCAGCAGGCTTTTGCCAAAGCGGCGCGGGCGGCTCAAGAAATAGTAGGAGCCTTGTTCCACCAGTTGCAGTATCTGCGGCGTTTTGTCCACGTAGTAGCAATTTTGCTGCCGCAGCTTGGCAAAGTTTTGGATGCCGATGGGCAGCTTCTTGCGTGGCAGGGCGGTCTCTGGGCTGTTCATAGCGGTCATTGTGGCAGCAATGGGCCTGCTCGCGCAGTCCCTAGCACCAGAGCAGCCACGATGGGCGTGCAAATGGTTGATCTAAAACGCAATTTTTCGATTTTCCACAGAGCGGGCACTTTTGACAAGATTTTTTTACCCTAAGATAATGAAAATTATCTTAGGGCCATATCACTACCTCTCGGCATCAGAAATGCTATCGTTTTAATAGCAAATTCAGCCGCTGCACGGCCCTGTTCTGGTTTCCGGTTGATCGCTGTGTCTTCGAACTCCCGAATGACAGCGACCCCTTGTGGGACATGGCCACAATTTACCCCGCTTGCAGACCAAGTCAGATTTCATAACACGCTCTAGTTCACGATTTTTTCCATTTCGTGAACTGCTCCCACTAATAATTTAACCTTAATTATTTTGCAGTAGAGTGAAAACATTCTAATTTTGCGAAATTGCTCCCATGATATTTCCTATCCGATCTTTTCTGTTCATTGCTACCTGCACCGTGCTACTGACAGCTTGCAATAAGTCAGCAGAAATAGTCCCGGTGCCAGTTTCTGCCACGACCTCAGTAAACAACATTGCAGACAGCCAAGTAACGCTGAACGTCCATACAGCGCTGAATAACGATCCAAATTTGACCGGACTGGATATCAAAGTTATAACCACCAAAGGTGATGTTCAACTCACAGGCGAAGTCCGAAGTCAAACACAAGTCGATACCATCACTAAACTTGCACGAGCCGCTGATGGTGCCCATGCCGTTCACAACGAATTGACCATCAAGAAATAGGGCAATGCAGACGTCTAGGGGTTTCACCCGGAAAATGCCTAGCGCTAACGCCCTAGGCACCTTTACCATCAGGTTGAGAACGACCCCAAAAGACAGGGGGGTGCCTCTTAAAAACGCCCTACGCTGTGACGCTGGTACTGCACCTGGTCAGGCCACCCGGCGGTGCTCCACCTCTCAGCCCTTGCAAGCCCGCGCGATGTAACGTGGCACAAGCCGCGCACCTGTGCCATAGGCGCTCATGGTGCGTGATGTCATTTCCAGTGCTTGGGCGGCTTGAGACAGACTCAAACCATAACGAGCGCGCCATTGGGCAAAGATGCGTGTGTTTTCTCATCAGCGGCATTCTGTGCTTGCGCGTCCAGCCATAGCGTGTCAGCGCCAATTTGAATGTCGAGGGCAGGCCAAGTGGTCTTAACTCCTTTTACTGTTCCACTGCACCTCAGACCCCTATTCATAAAATGTCAAGGACGTTCACCTGCTGTCAGGCGGCGCTCGATATCTTTCAGAACCGGGCCCAGATCCGCCACGCTGTCGATCACGTAATGGGAACCAGCGGCTTCAAATGCGGGCGTCACCTGGCGACGAATGGCTGCTAATTGTTCTGCGGTTGCACTCTGGTACTGCGCTAGAGTCAAGCCCGCTGGGCTGCCGGAGAGCGCCAAACCCACCGTCCACATACCGGCGCTCACGCCTTCTGAAATGCCGGGCAGCGTGTCATCGACCTTGACACAATGGGCAACGTCGCCTACCTTGAGTTCGAGCACGCATTGCAGTGCCATCCAGGGGCCGGGGCGCGCCCCGGCGGCCAAATCATCGGCGCATACGGTGCAATCGGGGCGGTAGCCTTTGGCGGCTGCTTCCAGCATCAGCCGCTCCATCACCTGGCGTGGGTAGCCAGTGGTCGAGCCAATTTTGAGACCCTGTTGGCGTAACGTTTCCACGGTGTCCCGTGCGCCGGGGATCAGATCGCTGTGCGCGCCGACGCGCTCGACTTGCAGGGGCAGAAAGGTGCGGTAAATGTGATCGATGTCGTCATGGCCCATAGGCTTACCAAACTGTGCTTGCCAGCGCGCGCCTATCACCGGGTCATTGCCTAGGGCTTCAATGTGTTGCCACTTGCCAAGGCCCATCGGGCCGCGTGCCTCTTCGAGCGTCAGCTTAAAGTCAAAGGCGGCGGCAAAGGCATCGACAAAAATCTGCGTTGGGGCGAAAGAGCCAAAATCGACAATAGTGCCAGCCCAGTCAAAAATGACGGCTTCGAGTGTGTTTTTCATGCGTGTGTCTTTCTGGTGGAGGTTCAAATTAACCGGTGGATTTGGTGGCGCGGGCATGGGCGCAAGTCTGGAGAAAAGCGGGATCAAAAGGGTCAATTTGCAAGGCACGTGCGGGATCAAGGCGACTGGCATCTACAAAAGGCACGTCGCCGCAAACCAGCTCGGCGATGAGTCGCCCGACCCCAGCCGAATAGGTGATGCCCGATCCGTTGCAGCCGCTCGCCACCAGTAAACCGCTGATGTTGGGGCTGGTGCCGACAATGGGTTGGCCGTCGGGGGTGTAGTTGCTCGGGCCGGTGATGTAGTGTGCAATGCCCAGCCGATCCAAGGCAGGAAAGTAGCGACAAAGGGGCTCAAACGCCTGTGCCAGATTGCTCCAGCCGTCTGGGTCGGCCCTGTCAAAGACGAAGCCTTGCAGGTTCTCGGGCAACTCGTGCGGGTGCGCCACGGCGGGTGTGCTTTCACGGGCACCGAACAAGAGCGCACCGACTTCTGGGCGGGCGTAGGCGCGGATGTCGGTCATAAACACGATAGGGCCACCGCAGGTGAGCTCTGGCGAGCGCTCGGTGATCCAGTACTGGCTGCGCACTGGTGCCATGGGCAAGGGCAAGCCCAGCGGGACGCTGAGCAAATTGCTCCACGCCCCGGCGGCGTTGATCACCGTGCTGGCGGGCACGACCGAGCCATCCTCCAGCGCGATACCAGTCACCGCGCCTGCGTGGTGCTGGATATGCGCTACACGGGTATCCAGCCGCAGTTGGGCACCCATCTGCTGGGCTCCGCGCAAGTAGGCGCTAGACAGCAAGTAGGGGTCGACAAAGCATTCGTCCGGAAAGTAGGTTGCCACGTCAAATGCCTCGGGGGCCAGCCAAGGTGACTGGGCCAGCACTTGCGCCTTGTCCAGCCACTGCCCTCGGATTCCTGCCGCAGTACATACCGCCAGCATATGTGCCAGTGCCGCTTGTTGGGCCTGCGGGCCGATGTGCAGCGCACCAACGTGGTGGCAACCCACATCTTCCCCGAAATGGGTCTTGAGCAGCTCGATGGCGGCCAGCGTTTCGCCCGCCAACGCTTGCAGGGCCGGGTCGGTGCGCACCTGCGTGACCAGCCCCGCTGCCCGACTGGTGGCAGCGCTGGCAGCTGGCTGACGATCCACAATCAGCACCCGCTGCCCAAGGCCCCGACGCCCCAGAGACCAGGCAATGGCAGAGCCAAAAATGCCGCAGCCAATAATCAAAATATCGCGTTGCACGGTGTACCTCTGTTGGCTTAGGCGACGGCCATCACACCCATCGCAACCAAGGTCGCGGCGATGGCTTCCACCACATGCACCATGTCCTGCGGCGTGAGCGCACCAATGCAGCCCACCCGGAAGGTCTCAATCTGAGTGAGCTT
>JAIESZ010000047.1 GCA_019745615.1 Burkholderiaceae bacterium | reverse complement strand
GCTCCATTGGCCGCCCCTTCTTGGGCCAACATGCGTGATAAACGCAGCTTGCCGTCGGGCGGCGGGAATGAGCCTAGCAACGGATCGCTACCCGACACAACGCCGCCATTGGTGCCCGTTTCTGGCATGCTGAACACCGCAGTGGCCGAGCCGAGACCGGTAATGCTGCGTGCCCAGTACGACGCTGATTGCTGGGTGCCAGCACCCACAGTGCCGTAATTTGCACTGGTAGTAGGTGCAGTAGCAGATGCGAGCAAACAGGTGGCAAATACGTCCGTGCCCTTGTGTGGGATGGCATCGCCAAAGAAGTAGAGAGCCTGACCGTAGTAGGTGGCGTTGCTGCCAGAATAGGTCGATGGGGCATAGTAAATCCCCCGGCTGTCAGAGAAGACATCCCAGCGGTTTGCTGTTGCATTTGCCGTGCCGCTCTTGGCCCAATAGCCGCCGCTGCCCGCAGATTGGGCCGCAGTCGGAAAAAGCCCGGTGCCGGTATCGACATCGCTCATGGCTTCATAGCCCCGCACCCGCGCATCGAGCGTGCCGGTATCGTCTACGCGCAGCAACGCGCCCAAGCTCTCGACCGCTGCACTTTTGTAGGCCGCTTTGTTGGTTCCGGCGTAGAGTTTGATCCAGCCCGCCGGTGCTGTTCTGACATTGATCGTACCGCTGACCGTGCCCGATGCTGCCGTTGTTGCAAACGACAAGGTGGTGCTGGTAGCGGAGGTGACGCGCTGCTCGCCGTTGAGGGCTGCAACGCTGGCACCGTCAATCAGGATGATGCTGTCGAGCAAATTGGCATTTTTGCTGTCATTGGGCAGCGTCAAGGTCGCTACGCCACCCGTGACCACCATGCTGCTGGCCACGCGCAGACCAAAGCCGGTGACAAGGCATGCGTCCAAAACGGCAATCAATGAGCCAGCCACGCCATTGAGCACGGGCGCGCCCGGGAAATCGTCACGAAAGAATTTGACAGTGGTGTCCATGGGTGTTTTGTGTTTCGTGGTTCAGGAGAGCGTGGGTGGGCGATCCACACCGCCCCGGCCTAGCAGGCCAAAACCGTCGTCAATGACGGTTTCTTGCCCCGGCTGGACGGTCATCAGTACCCAAAAGGGATAGGGCGTGCCCACGGTGTTAAACCGAATCACGTTGCCAGCGGCCCAGCCCATGCCCAGCCCCAGTGCCTTGAGCGTCCAGTACGGCGCACCAGCAGCAGGGTTCATCGGGGCGCAGTCCTGCGCTGTACTCGCCCCAGTGACGATTTGGCCGACGTGTTCACCGATGACGTTAAACGTGGTGGTGTTGGTGAAGACGATGGTCCAACGTTCGGTCAAAGCCCCCCGGTTGGTGACGACGATGGGGAAGGCTTCGTTGTAGGTTGCAGTAGCAGGTTCGCCAGAAATGGCATCTTTCCAAGAGCCGTTCCAGTTGAATTGGTCAAACAGCAGCGATACGCGGGCATGCAGATCGCCGCACATCAGCGCGCTACTGACCACCGACCCGGCAGGAAACTCGCGTGTCAGGGGGGTGGTGAACGCCAACTGGCCGTTAATTTGCACATCGCTGAGGTACTTCATTTCCTCAATGCGGTGGCGAATGGTGACGGGTTGGCTCCAGCCGGTCACATCGTTGATGGCGATGGTGCCTGCATCCAAATTGGCGCTGTACCCGCTGGAAATAGCGATGCCATTGGCCCCCATGATGCTGACCCGTGCCAAACGGGCACGGCCACACTGGAGGTTCTGGCCTGCACTGACTGTCACCGGCCCCATCGTGCCGGTATGGCCAAATACCACGTAGCCGCCTCGGCGGTAGATACTGACCCTGCCGTCTTGCGGCAGCCGCACCGGATCCATGCCGATGATGTCGGCATCAAGGGGCAGATAGGTGTAGCCGACGGCGTTGTAGCGGATGGTGTCGGCAAACACCAGTTGGGGCCGGAAGACCTTGCCATTGACCACAGCATCTGCGCTGTACCAAGGTGCCGACTCGTTGCCCACGGCAGTCACCCACTGACCGAACCGGATGAGCACCACGCCCGTGGCGTAGTCTGCCGTGCCTGTCGCGTCTGCATGGACAAAACTGCCGCCCAGATTGGCCGTGACATTGATCTGACCACCATCTACCTTGGTCGCCAAAACCTGCACAGAACCGACACGCACAGGGGCAATGGGGATACGAAACGCCACCTGATCGACGGGCTTGCGCTGAAGGCTGGTCAGCAGCGATTGCAGCGCACTGGTGGTGGCGACACCCGGACTCCAATGGGTCAGGGTTGCTTCACCGGCTTGGTAGTTGATGGCCCCGGCTTGGGTGGCTGCACCCGTGCTCACATCCAGATCGGTGTAGAGCGCCCCGCTGCGATCAAAGTAGCGTTTGCCACCCAACGTGAATGCGATAGAGCCGGGCACGATGGGTTCGGCAAAGCCGGGGGTCAAGTCCATTGTCAGAGCCGATGTACTGACGGTCTCTGTGGCCGTATTGGCATCCTGCGCGCTACGAAATGACGCGCGAACCAATCCGCCGGTGAACTCTGCGGGGCCTTGGGCTGCTTGGTTGCTCTCCCACACATAGTAAGACTCGGTGTGAGGGATTTGCATCACCCCCCCCAAACCTGTGCTCACCGTTTCAAATATCACTCGGTAGCGAATGCCATAGACAGGTTGCGTGTACGTCAGTTGAATATGACCGATCAGAATGGTGGCGATACCTGTGGCGTAGTCCACCGTACCTATAGGGCTACCTCGGTAGTGCAGGCTGCCCGCACCTTCATCACTGACGACGACCGTGGAATTTTTGTAGCCAAGATTGCCTGTGATGTAAGCCAGACCCGGTGGTGATGCCTCGATCCGTACCCCCACGGGCAGCTCGAACTCGACGCTGCCGGGCACGATGTTCACAGCACCTAAATCGAACTGTGCGCTGCCATCGAACTCGACGTTGGGCGGGTTGAATGTGCGTTGTGTCGCCTCCCCCCATGCGTAATCTGCTGTGTATTTCTGGCCTCCAGCAGGCAGCACGTTGGGGGTGAACTGCACGCCACCGGTCTGGTAGCGAATCGTCCCTGTGGCCGCACCAGTGAGGCGGCCATGTCCGTCATCGTGGGCCGTGTGCTCGGTGCCATCGTTCCAGCGCAGCGTAAACAGGCCCGGCGTGACCCCGGTGTGGGACAGTTGCAGCGTCACCAAGGGCATGGGCGGCTCCAGACCGGAGCGGTTGATATAGCTGACGCTATCGCCCCAGTTGTAGAGGACAGCACTGCCAACATCGGGCAATGCCCCGCAGGTGATGGTGGCCGTGCCGGTGGTGTAGCTGACAGTGCCGATGCCAAAGCTACTGTCAGCGCCCTTGAGCACCCCGGCACCGTTGTCTCGCAAGTCATACCAGCGGCCATTGGCGCAGTAACTGATTTGCAAGGTGCCCGGTGCGGGTGCCGGGACGATGCTCAGTGTCCAGTTGTAGCTGCGCGTCTCTTGGGTTACCTGTTGGGCGGCACTGTCTGCCAATTGCAGGGGGGCCGCAGCAGGCCGAAACGTCACGGTTTTGCTACCGTTGTAGGTAGGCGCGCTGCCTGCAAACAGCACCTCGCCGCGTGCATAGTTGACAGTACCAATGGCAGTCGAGCCTGCATAGAGCTGGCCACCATTGTCAGTGAGCGTACCGCTGCTGTGTGCGATCGACAGCGTACCCGGCCAAATGGCATTGCCCACCGATACGATGGCCGATGCGCCCACGGGCTGGGTCGTGGTGTAGCTGACGGTGCCGTTGCCAGAATCAATCAGTGACAGCGATTGGCCTGCGGCACTGTAATCAATCAGCGGTATTTCTGTTTGTGCGCTGGGGACGATTTGGCTAAAGACCGATTCGACACGCGCTGACAGGCCACGAAATGCTGCGGCCTCGGCCAAGCGGCTGGCACCGTAGTACGTGATGGCATTGGCTTCGGTGGTGTCACGCACCACGGTTTCATTGCCGGTGCGCAGCCGGGTAAACAGGTGCGATGGCGGCGAGCCGGGAAAGTCGGTGCGCAGCGCATCCATCAGCTCGCAAGCGACGATTTGCGCTTGGTATGTGCTGGAGGTGTTTGGGTTGACGAAAGTGCGTGTTGTTGCCGTGACCTTGCTGGTGCGCACGTACTGTTCGCGCTGATCTGCCAGTCCTTCGTGGTAGACAAGGCGTAGGGTTCGCCCGACATTGGGCGGCTCGCTGCCGGGCAGCTGAAAGAGCTGGATGCTGCGTTGATCGCGCAAATGGTTTTCCAGCAGGTAGCCGTTCCATTCTGAGCCCGAGCCGTAATAGGCTTCGGCGCGGCTCTTAGCGGCATCACGCCGGTCAAAAACGTCTTTTGTCGAGTAGAGCGTGACCGATACACGGGGGTCGGCTGGCGGGTCAGACAGGATGATGTTGGCATCCGAAAATCGGTCGGTATCGTCTGTGACTGTGGCTAAAAAGAGCTTGCGGATGTAGGTGCGCCCGCCAGTGCGCGCCACCTCGCTGATGTCGGGCATCACGTCATTGCTGACACCATCACGGATAGCGATGGCGGTGGGGCCACCGCCCCCCTCGGGCACATCGTCCATGATCTGGCTGGCACGAAACTGCACATCGGCTGATTGGATTGGCATGGTGTAAATACAGTGCGCCCTCTGTGCGCCCCCGGGTAGGAACGCACAGAGGGCGTAGGTTTTAGGCCGACATCACGTAGGGGTACTGCACCAGAACCGACTTGCCATCGAAGTCACCGGTCGTATCGGGGGCCAAAATGAAGGTTTTGCCCGTAGCGTCTGCACCGTCTTTGGCGACAGGAATGTCGTAAGCGATGCCGTTGCCGTCGATGTGGCGAACCGTCGCAAAATTCAGCACCGTGCCGTCCTTGGGTGGCTCTGCCAGAACGATCTTGTCTGCGGTGACCATGACACTCTCGGTCTTGAAAACCGAGCCACCGGTGCGCGTGGCTTCCAAAACGAAGGTTTTAACCGCCAGCGCAGAAGGGATTGCCGTATCAGACGCACCCGTCAAGGTGGCCGATGTCAGCAACTCGTCGTTTTGCACAACCTTGTCGAGGTCGATGGGCGCTGTCACCGCAATAAAACCCACCTTGGCTTTTTCAGCGTCGGTAAAGGTGTTGGTGTCGGCGTTGGACTCGTAAGCGGCCTTGATGCTTGTGGCACTGATGGCGTTGGTCAAAGCGTCTTGGTCAGACATCTTGACGAAGGTGCTGGTAGCGCCTGCGCCGGTGGTCACGACCGAGGTTTGGTACAAGGCCCACTTGCCATCACCATCGTCGGTGACAAACACGCGGTCGGAGACGGTGAGGCCCGTCAATGCATCTCGGCCAGCAATGTCGGCGACGGTGAAGTTGGTGCCCAGTGCCAGCTTGGCAGCAGCAATGGCAGCATCGCGGTCAGTCGCTTCTTGCGCGACAGCAGTTTGCAGTGCGACGACCGCATTCGCGCGTGCAGTGGCCTCAGCGGTGGTGGCCGCTTGTGCGGCGGCAGCAGCATCGGCAATCGAGGTTTGCAGTGCAGCGACGGCTGCGATACGGGCGCTCGCCTCGGCAGCATCAGAGTTTTGCAAAGCCAACAGTTCGGCGCTCAGGCCAAAGATGCTGTTTTTAGGGCGTTTGATATTGGACACGATAAATCTTTCAAGCGTTCAAAATTAGACCCCTTTGGGGGGCCGATCAGAAGAACAGATTTATCGTCTTGGGGGACGTGTGCCGGTTGGGGTGGCACATTTGCAAGTCCTTTCGGAGTCGCGTGATTTTTTGCAAAATCGGCTTGTAGTGTAGCCGATACTCATCGTACAGGCGACCAAATTCAGCATCTGAAGCACGGATATGAAACGCTCCGTCTGGCAGGCGCTCGTGGTTGTAGCCGTGGCGCTGAAAGTAAGCCACAAGTGCGTAATCTCGGACATTCTTCTTGGTGTTCATACCAAATAGCTCACTACAGCGTGTTTACCGTTAACTTCGACGGAATTGGTGTCAGGAAAAATGAGCGTTGCACCCATGGTGATAACGCCTGCATACTCTGCAACCTCATAGGGTTTGTCATAGCGCAGCGCGCCACTGGGTAACAAGTCAGCGGGCTGCAAATCAAGGTACACCTGCGCTACGCCCCACACTAAACCTCCCAATGGGATCGACGGGAGGGTTGCGCGGCCATTGGCAATGGGCAGGGGGTTTGTCGTAACAAAATTGGAGCCAGTGCGGGGGTGGCTGCCCATTGCGCCTGCATCGATACCGGTGGCTACATTGGTAGCGCCTATATCCAGAAAATGAAACGTTGGCACATACGCCAACTCTGACGTAATCTCGCCATCGAGTAGCTTCCAAATGGGCCGCGCACCGAATCCGCCCTTAGCGTGGTCAAAAATTACGGTACGGGCGATCCCCCGTAGCACCAAAGTCAGCGTGATTCCCGGCAGGCTGGCCCAGCCGTGCAGCGTGTCGCATACGGCACGCGATAGCCATGCTCTCGTTTCAGTGCCCGATAGGGTGATGGGTTGCCCGGCTTGTTTGACGGCCACATCGATGAGCAACGCACCCATGGTGCTATAGGCACTGGACTGCTCGACGGGACTCCATTCGTATTCATCAATCCAGTCCAGCCGGTCGCTAATGTCCAGCGTGGTGGTGCCGTAAGTAAGGGTGATACTCATCAGGACGCTGCCGCTTTCCCAGCCTGTAAGAGCTGCATGAATTTTTGGATGTTGTTTGCGCCGTCATCCGTAGTCTTGACTGGGCCTACGGTTGCGCCGTTGTAGTGCAAATTGACCACCGTGGTTGCACCGCTGCGTCCTGCGTCAGGCTTTTGTGGGATGGGGCTGGGTGCAGGTACTGGTGGGTCAGCAATAGATTCAGCATTTCCTCGGCCTGATGGCGACTTTTCCGCTTTTGGCTGACTCAACGGGCTTCCTGAATTGGCTAATTCTTGATCTTTAAAAAGTAATGGATATGCTGCCTTGTAAAGCGCCTCTGTCAGCGTGCTGTTCCGACCGCCGTACTTTATTTGCCCTGCATTATTGGCGTATGGAACATCGCCATTACTATCAACAAACTCCAGAGACAACCTTTTAGCATTCTCATCATCCAACCCCATTTCTTTGAGGTAATTCACGATAGCAAGACGTGTCCATGCGTATTGATTTTCTGGGCCCTTTCCACCACCACTTGACCCACCACTACCCGATCCGCTATCGTTCCCGCTGCCGCTGCCGCTGCCGCTACGTTGACTGTTCTGGTCTTCCAAAGACTTCCTATTGCCATCTATTGCCCAAGAGTTATCCCGGTGTGCGTCAGAATTTCGCTTGAGCAGACGTATCTCTTCTTCTAGAGCGTGTTATGAACTCTCTGTCAGGGCCAACAACCATGCGGCCTTGGGTAACATGAGCATGGCAAAAACGACA
>JAIESZ010000351.1 GCA_019745615.1 Burkholderiaceae bacterium | reverse complement strand
ATGCGCGTGCTCCCAGAAGAAGCCCGCTTCACCCGCGTCTTTTGGATGAGTATGCCTGCCGAGTCCAAACACCTGGCCCGGATGCAAGCGGTGTGGCGGTTTTTGAAAGAAGTGGTGCGTGAACAAGGAGACCGGTTGGTATCCACAAAGGCAACGTGAGGGTGCATGAAAAAACCGGAGGCAGATTTCAAAGGATCAAGGCTTTCTTCTTGCGCTGACGCACAAAACAGCCCAAAAGACCCTTCGGCACCGCCTTGGATGTTCTGTCTTGGCCCGCACTTCGTTAAGATGGTAGTTGATCGTCGCTGACATGGTCTGATGTCATGGTAGCGAGCTTCTTCCCTCTCACGAAAGGCTGATAATGACCCATTCTGTCTCTGAAACCATCTCTAGCACCCAAACCGAACTGGAAAAACTGGTGGCTGACTTGCGTGGCCTGATTTCCAGCAAAGACCTCGACAACGTGCCTGAAATCAAGATCCTGCGCCAGCGTCTGGACGATGGCATGCACAACGTGCGTGACGCCGCCGTCCATGCCGCCCAAGAAGCGGCTCGCCAAGCCAAAGATGCCGCCCGTGCTGCCGACCGTTACGCCCACGATGAACCTTGGCGCGTGGCCGGTGCTGCACTGGCCGTGGGTGCCGTGGTCGGCTTTTTGCTCTCGCGCCGCTAAGCCCTTGTTGGCTTTGCAAACTGTGCCTAGTGCAAGCTACCCCAGACTGTGCCGGTACGCGACATGAATTTGATCGCTTTACTCGGTCTTGATGCTTGGCTGGCGCGCTGGCGCACCTTGATCGCCGAAGGTGCCAACGCCGCTGAAGACCGCCTCGAACTGGCCCGGCTGGAGTGGTTAGAGCAAAAGCGCCGCCTGCGCCAAGTGCTGTTGCTAGGGCTGGTCGTTGTGGCCGTCACGGTGGTGGCGCTGCTGCTGCTGTCGTTGGCCTTGCTGGTGCAGTTTTGGGATACCCCCCAGCGCAGTTTGGTGGCTTGGCTGCTGGCCGCAGGCTGGTGTTTGGTCTGGCTGGGCACGGTGGTCGGTTTATTCTCGGCGCTGCGTGGCATGGGCCCCGCCTTTGCCCTAACCCGGCAAGAATTGCGCAAAGACTGGCACGCGGTCAAGGAGCATCTGTGAACAAACATCCTAGCCCCGCCATCACGCCAGTGCCCACCCCAGAGCAACAGTTGGTGCTAGACCGCATTGCCATGCAGCGAGGCCGCTTGGCTTTGCTGTGTGCAGCGCAGCAACAGCGCAAAACTCCCTCCCGAACTGGTTGGGCCGCATTGCTTTCTACGCCCCTGCTATACCAAGCCGTGTACGTGGCGCGCCAACACCCACTGGCCGTCACTGCCTTGGTGGCTGGGGCCGTAGCTGCTGGCCCCAAGCGCTTGGCCCGTTGGGCCGGGGTGCTGCTGCCACTGCTAATTAGGTTGCGCGCCTAAACACCACCAGAAAAAAAGGGGGCTGTGGCCCCCTTGGTGTTTTAGCGGCTTAACGCATCGCTTTAATGGCACGGGCAGCACTGCTGGGTAGCCCCGGCCCGGCATAAATCAAACCGGTGTAAATTTGCACCACATCGGCCCCCGCACGGATTTTGCTCACCGCATCTTCAGCGCTCATGATGCCACCAACACCAATGATGGGAAATTGCCGCCCCAAAGCTGCACGCAATTGTGCAATCACCCGGTTGCTAGCCTCTAACACTGGCGCACCGCTCAAACCGCCAGTTTCTTGGGCATGGGGCAAGCCCTGCACGGCATCGCGGCTGATGGTGGTGTTGGTAGCAATAACGCCATCCATGCCGTGGCGTTGCAAAGTGGCAGCAATCACCGACACTTGGGAGGCATCCAAATCTGGGGCAATCTTGACAAAGATAGGCACCCGCCGCGCCTTACCACTGGGGCCGGGCTGGCGGGCCAACACCTCACGGCGCTCGGCAATGGCTCCCAGCAGGGCATCCAAAGCCTCATCGCTTTGCAAGCTGCGCAGGTTTTGTGTGTTGGGCGAGCTGATATTCACCGTCACATAGTCGGCATGGGGATAAACGCCGTCCAGACAGGTCAGGTAGTCGCGGGTGGCCTCTTCAATCGGTGTGGTGGCGTTCTTGCCAATGTTCAGACCCAACAACATCGGGTGACGGCGCTTTTGCTGGCGAAACTTGGCCTGCTGCACATTGCGAATAAAGGCATCCAAGCCATCGTTGTTAAAACCGAGCCGGTTGATGAGTGCTTGGGCCTTGGGCAGGCGGAACATGCGCGGCTTGGGATTGCCGGGCTGGGGTTTGGGCGTCACGGTACCCACTTCAACAAAGCCAAAACCCATCGCGCCCAAAGCATCAATGCAGCGGGCGTTTTTGTCCAGCCCAGCGGCCATACCAACACGGTTGGGAAAGGTGAGGCCCGCCAATTCAATCGGATCGTCCACGGTGTCATGGCACCAAGCCCATTGCAGGGGAGTGCCTTGACCACGGGTCAGCATGTCCATCGTCAGATCGTGGGCAGCTTCAGCATCCATGCCAAACAGAAACGGGCGGGTAAGGGCGTAAGGAATCAAAGACATGGTGAGGAATATAAAGACAAACCGCGCAGGCGGGACAAAACCATTTGGCAAGAAAAAAGGCCCGGAGGGGAATCCGGGCCTTTTGGGAGGTGGTGGAGCTGGCGGGAATTGAACCCGCACCCAACCCAACAGCCACGCCGGTTCGCGGCCATTGGTGTGAATCCGGTGTGATTTATTTCCATTCTAGTTCACTGCCCGCAGTGTGGCCTTGGGCTGTTGAAAGTCCTCGCGGATGAGCAGTAAGTGGCTTGGCCTCGTCTGATCTCGCGGGCACACAAGATCGAGGCTTTTTTGCCTGTAGGCTGGATCAAAGTGCCGTCGTGTTTTTGGAATCTCTGATCTGGTCGTATGCTCGGCTTCAGGGTAGGGCTTCTTGCCTGATCTCCGTGTTCGATTTCATTCAACCACACCCCCCGGCCCACAACCATCACCTAGTTGGTTGAGGGCGTGCGCGATGGCAAGGTCTTCCAAAGACTACTGGACATCACCGGCTCAGGCAACGAAGATGCTTATCTGCCCCCATTGTTCGCGAACCTATCCGGCCTGATGCGGCACCAGTTTAATTTGAAGCTCGCAGCCAACCGCCTGCGCGTAGCGTTTCAGCGTTGCCAGCGATGGCGCATGTTTTCCGGCAGACTCCAACCGCGAAATCGCACTTTTTGTCGTACCCATGCGCTCGGCCACAGCGTCTTGCGTCAGACCTGCCCGCGCCCGTGCTTTCAGCATTTGGCTAGCCAGTAAATACTCCAACTCCAGTGCCTCATAAGGCTCGGTGAAGCCTTCTCGCTTTTGCGCCTTGACCCAAGACTTTTGGTGATCGTGGACGACAGGGTTAAATTTCAGATCAGGCATCTCCCACCTCTTTCAGGCGCTGACGCGCTAACTTCAGCTCGCGGTCTGGTGTTGGCTGCGTTTGTTTCGTGAAGCTCATGCACGAATGTTAGCAAATACGAGAACTTTTGCCTAAGATACATTGTGCAAAATTTGCAGGATTTTTTGATGTCCACACCCCCAGGCCAGTTCCTCACCTTCCCCGGCTCGCCGTTTGAGCTGTTCCAACCCTACCCCCCCGCCGGAGACCAGCCCACGGCCATCGCCCAGTTGGTCGAGGGCGTGCGCGATGGCGAGGTCTTCCAAACCCTGCTGGGCGTGACCGGCTCAGGCAAGACCTTCACCATGGCCAATGTCATCGCCCAGCTGGGGCGCGCGGCCATCGTTTTTGCCCCCAACAAAACGCTGGCCGCACAGTTGTACAGCGAGTTCCGCGAGTTCTTCCCGAAAAATGCGGTGGAATACTTCGTCAGCTATTACGACTACTACCAGCCCGAAGCCTATGTGCCGCAGCGCGATCTGTTTATCGAGAAAGACAGCGCCATCAACGAGCACATTGAGCAAATGCGCCTGTCATGTACCAAAAGCCTCTTGGAGCGGCGCGATGTGGTCATCGTCGCCACGGTGTCGGCCATCTACGGCATTGGCAACCCCGAAAGCTACCATCGCATGGTCATGACGCTGCGCGTGGGTGATACGCTGGGCCAGCGCGATGCCATAGGCCAATTGGTGCGAATGCAGTACCAGCGCAACGATACGGATTTTTCACGCGGCAATTTTCGGGTTCGGGGTGACACGATTGATGTGTTTCCCGCCGAGCATTCTGAGTTGGCGCTGCGCATTGAGCTGTTCGATGACGAAATCGAGAGCCTGCAACTGTTCGACCCGCTCACTGGGCGGGTGCGCCAAAGCATTCCGCGCTTTACCGTCTATCCGGGCAGCCACTATGTCACGCCACGCGATCAGGTGTTGCTGGCGGTGGAAGCCATCAAAACCGAGCTGGCCGAGCGTTTGCAGCAACTGGTGGCGGACGGCAAACTGGTCGAGGCGCAACGGCTAGAGCAGCGCACCCGCTTTGATCTCGAAATGCTGAGTGAAGTCGGGCACTGCAAGGGCATTGAGAACTACTCGCGCCACCTGTCCGGCACGGCAGCGGGTGAGCCACCCAGCACGCTCACCGATTATTTGCCTAAAGATGCGCTGATGTTTCTGGACGAAAGCCACCAGATGATCGGCCAGTTGAGCGCCATGTACAACGGCGACCGCTCGCGCAAAACCACGCTGGTCGAATATGGCTTTCGCCTGCCCAGTGCCTTAGACAACCGCCCGCTCAAGCTGGAAGAATTTGAGCAACGGATGCGGCAGGTGATTTTTGTGTCCGCCACCCCGGCAGACTACGAAAAAACCCACGCCAGCAAAGTAGTCGAGCAACTGGTGCGCCCCACTGGGTTGGTTGATCCTGCCGTCGAGGTGCGCCCCGCCAGCAACCAAGTGGACGACGTATTGCAAGAAATCCGCCTGCGTGTTGAGCGCCAAGAGCGCGTGCTCATCACCACACTCACCAAGCGCATGGCCGAGCAACTGACCGACTATCTCAGCGACAACGGCGTGCAGGTGCGCTACCTGCACAGCGATATTGACACCGTGGAGCGCGTGGAGATCATCCGCGATTTGCGTCTGGGCACTTTTGATGTGCTGGTCGGCATCAATCTGCTGCGCGAGGGGTTGGATATTCCAGAGGTGTCGCTGGTAGCCATTTTGGATGCCGACAAGGAAGGTTTTTTGCGCTCCGAGCGCAGTTTGATCCAAACCATAGGCCGCGCTGCACGCAATCTGCACGGCCAAGCCATCCTGTATGCCGACCGCATCACCGCGTCGATGAAAAAAGCCATCGACGAAACGGAACGTCGGCGCGAAAAACAACTCCAACACAATTCAATGCAAGGAATTACGCCGCGCAGCATTGTCAAGCAGGTGAAAGACCTGATTGACGGCGTGTACAGCGAAAAATCGGGCAAAGAGGCTGAAAAACTGGCGCAAGCGGCACTAGAGCGGGCCAAAGTGGAGTCGATGTCACCGAAAGAGGTGGCCCAAGAAATCAAGCGCCTAGAAAAGCTGATGCTGGGCCATGCCAAGAATCTGGAGTTTGAGCAGGCAGCGCGGGTGCGTGACCAATTGACCCAACTCAAAAACCAAGCATTTGGTGGCCCCGGTGATGTGGTAATCCCCTGATCGCCCCATAAGTGTTGCCCTTACGCCTCGTTAATGACCACCAACTTACTTATCCGACAAATTTAATGGGAATTGTGCTATACTGGGGTGAAACACTCAACAACTACCCCGATGAAGACGCCTTGCAACCCTTGCAAGGCGATGGGGATGAGACGTTGCCCCCCAGTGCGCGATCCGCCACGAGGGCCGTTTCATGAACCCACCAGCGAAGAAGGAGCTTGCCATGCGTCTTACTACTAAAGGCCGTTTTGCGGTCACCGCCATGATTGATCTGGCCTTGCGCCAAAACAATGGCCCCGTTACCTTGGCTGCCATCAGCCAGCGCCAGCGCATCTCCTTGTCGTACTTGGAGCAACTGTTTGGCAAGCTGCGCCGCCACGAGTTGGTCGAATCCACCCGTGGCCCCGGCGGCGGTTATACCTTGGCCCGCAAGGCCGGCGATATCACCGTGGCCGACATCATCGTGTCGGTCGATGAGCCCATTGATTCCACCCAATGCGGTGGCAAAGAAAACTGCTTGGGCGAGTCAGGCCGCTGCATGACGCACGATCTGTGGTCGTCGCTCAACCAGCGCATGGTTGAATTTTTGGATGCCGTCACGCTGCAAAAGCTGGTAGACGACCAATTAGCCAAGGGCGTGCTGGTAGAAAACAAGCCTGCCGTGCGCCGCGCTATCTCTACCACCCCGGTGGTCAAGCCCATTCGCGTCAATGCACCCAACTCGGTGTTTGCGCTGGGCAACGTTTTCGCCAAGTCCTGATTTTTACGCCGGGCCAGACCGCTGACCTGCACAGGTCAGCTTGGCCCTGCCCGTCAACTGTCTCTCGCCCGCCAAAACCCTTCATTGAGTAAGCCAGCCCTATGACCCCGCACTTTCCTATCTACATGGACTACGGCGCTACCACGCCGTGTGACCCGCGCGTGGTAGATGCCATGATTCCTTGGTTGCGCGAGCATTTTGGCAACCCCGCTTCCCGCAGCCACGCTTGGGGCTGGGAGGCCGAGGCTGCCGTCGAAAAAGCCCGCGAGCAAGTAGCCGAGCTGATCCATGCTGACCCGCGTGAGATCGTCTGGACGAGCGGTGCCACCGAATCGAACAATCTGGCCATCAAAGGTGCAGCGCATTTTTACCAAGGCAAAGGCAAGCACCTGATTACGGTCAAGACCGAGCACAAAGCCGTGCTGGACGTAATGCGTGAGCTAGAGCGCCAAGGCTTTGAAGTCACCTATCTGGATGTGCAAGACAACGGCTTGCTGGATTTTGAGGCCCTCAAGGCTGCTATCCGCCCCGACACCATTCTCATCAGCGTGATGTTCGTGAACAACGAAATCGGCGTGATCCAAGACATTCCGGCCATTGGTGCCCTGTGCCGCGAAAAAGGCATCATCTTTCATGTCGATGCCGCCCAAGCCACCGGCAAGATCGAAATTGATCTGCAAACCCTGCCCGTCGATCTGATGAGCTTGGCCTCGCACAAGACCTACGGCCCCAAGGGCATTGGCGCGCTGTATGTGCGCCGCAAGCCCCGCGTGCGCCTAGAGGCACAAATGCACGGCGGCGGCCACGAGCGTGGTATGCGTTCGGGCACCTTGCCCACGCACCAATGCGTCGGCATGGGCGAAGCCTTTCGCATTGCCAAAGAAGAAATGGCCCAAGACAATGCCAAGGCCCTGGCCTTGCAGCAACGCCTGCTCAAGGGTTTGCAAGACATCGAACAGGTGTTCATCAATGGCGACTTGGAGCACCGGGTGCCGCACAACCTGAACATCAGCTTCAATTATGT
>JAIESZ010000200.1 GCA_019745615.1 Burkholderiaceae bacterium | reverse complement strand
GAGCACGGCCAGCCTTACCAATTGCTGCTGCGCAACACCAGCAATCGGCGCGTGCTGGTGGTGATCTCAGTGGATGGGATCAATGTGCTCACCGGCGAGCCTGCCGCCCCGGAGCAAACCGGCTACATCATCCACCCCCAAGATACGGTGCAGATTGAGGGCTGGCGCAAATCATTAGACACGGTAGCGCAGTTTATTTTTACCACCCCCGATGATTCTTATGCCGAGCGCACCGGCCAAGGTGGCAACACTGGGGTACTGGGCTTTGCCGTGTTTGAAGAAGCCGCACCGCCACCCCGGCCATCGGGCTATCGGCGGCAGGAGTATGAGAGTGCCAAAGGGGTACCCAGAGCACCGGCACCCGCTGGTGCTGCTGCCGAAAGCCGCTCGGATATGGGCACTGGGCACGGGCAAGAGGTGCCCTCCTCGGTGCGCGAGGTGCAGTTCCGACGCGCCAGCCCGCGCCCGGCAGAGGTATTGGAAATTCAGTATGCCAGCCTAGTGCAGTTGGAGCGCCAAGGCATTGCACAGCGCGGCGGCTGGCAACAGCGCCCCGAACAAGGGCCAGACGCCTTTCCGGGCGAGCAGCGTTTTGTGCCCGACCCACCCCCTTGGCGCTAAACCTAAACCTTAATGCGGGCGCAAGCGCCGGTACAGCGTCTGGCGGCTGATCCCCAATTGCCTTGCCGCCGCCGACACATTGCCACGGTGTGCCTGCAAAGCTTGGTCAATGGCTTGCTGCGACAGGGCATGCCAACTCACCGCCGCTACTGAGGCCGACGAGGGTGTGGTGGTGCTGGCAGGGTCTGGGCTGTGGGTTGGCTTGTGGGCTGGTGCAAGGCTGGGCCACAGATCATCTGGCATGTGCGCCCAAGAAATGCACTGTTCATGCGGCTCCAACAGGGCCACGGCGGTGCGCAGCACATTGCTGTATTGGCGCAGATTGCCGGGCCAGTCGTAGCGGGCCAGCGCCTGCATCAGGGTTGGGTCTAGGTGCAGGCCCGGCGGGCCGTCGAGTTGGGCGAGCAGCCGCTGCGTTAAGGTGTGCAAGTCGGTGCGCTCGCGCAGAGCCGGTAGTTGCACCGTCAGGCCATTGATGCGGTAATACAAATCGCTGCGAAAACGCCCTTGCTCTACCGCAGCACGCAGTGGCTGGTGCGTAGCGCAAATCAGCCAAAAATCTACCGCCACCGGCTCACCGCAGCCCAGTGGCGTGACTTGGCGCTCTTGCAACACGCGCAGCAGCCGGGTTTGCAAAGACAGGGGCATATCGCCAATCTCATCCAAAAACACCGTGCCGCCTTGGGCTTGGCGCAGCCGCCCCGGTGAGCCTTGTTTGCGCGCCCCGGTAAAAGCCCCCGGTGCATAGCCAAACAGTTCTGATTCAATCAAATGTTCGGGCAGGGCGGCGCAGTTGATCGCCACAAAAGGCGCAGCACGCCGGGGCGAAGCCTCATGCACTGCTTTGGCAAATAGCTCTTTGCCTACGCCCGACTCGCCCAACACCAGCAGCGGGATGGATTTGGCCGCCATGCGCCGCGCCTTATCGGCAGCACTGCGCCAGCGTGCATCGCCGGTGTCTAGCGCGGCCAAAGCGTCCACAGCGGGTGCCGGTGCCGGGGCACTGATCGCCACCGGCACCGTGGCACGGGGCTGCACATGGGCATACAGCAACTGGCCTGCCACCGTGCGCAGCAGCAAAGCGCCGCCAGCGCGCTGGCGGGCATGGCCTTGCACCTGTGGCAGTGGCGTCTCAAAGCATTGCGCCCATTGCGTGCTGCGGATGTTGTTGGCACGCAAGCCCAGCCACTGCAAGGCCGGACGGTTGGCCCCCACCAGCCAACCATCGTCAGACAGCGCCACCACCCCTTGGGCAATGGTGCCCAGCCCTTCGGCTTGCGTATGCAGTTGCAGCACCGTGTGGTGCTGGCAACTCGACAGCAGCAGGCTGTTTTCGATCATGCGCGCCGCTGTGGACACCAGCCCCAAGGTGTGCGGATGGCGGCTGCGGTGATCGCCCGAAATATCCAAAATGCCCGCCAACTCGCCGGTGGCCGACAGAATCGGGGCCGCAGCACAGGTCAGAAAGCCGTTGCGCTCCAGATAGTGCTCGGCACCATGCACCTCAATGCCATCCACCTCAGCCAAGGCCGTGCCGATGGCGTTGGTGCCACGCTGGCTTTCGTGCCACGAGGCACCGCACGCCAAGGCCACCCGTTCGGCCTTGCTTAAAAAGTCTAAATCGCCCAAGGTGTGCATCAGCACACCTTGGCTATCGGCCAAGATGACCATGCTGTGGCTCTGGCGCACTTGGGCAAACAGGTATTCCATGATCGGCAGGGAGTGGCGAATCAGGCCATGGTTTTGCACACGCATCTGTTGCAAGCCATGCTGTGGCAAAGGGTCGGCCCCAGCAGCGCCGCCCAAAGGTTGCAGGCCCGCAGAGAAACTGCGCTGCCAAGAACGGGCCAGACGCGCATCGAGCACATCGGGCGGCTGGCCGCCGCTCTCCAACAGTTGGTGCCGGGCTTGGTGCAGCAAGGTAGCGGGCAAAAGGGGCTGGGCGCGCATGGTTGTCTCCGGTGGCAGATGGGGGCTGCGGCTGTGGTTATCGTGCCAGTGTATCGGGCGCACCAACCCCTGTGCATCTCGGAAACACCCCCCTGCGGACAGCTGTTCCAAGATGGAACACCTGTCACCGTACCAACGCGGACAACCCAGCCACAGCGGGCCGCGCACCAACGCCCAGCGCCGCCAGAAAGGCCAGCCCGCAGGCCCCCATACGGCCCGTGGCATCGGGGAATACCCGTGGTTTTGCCCCGTTTCTGCGGCAGCAGCGCACACTGGCACAGGTCTTGCGCAAGGAGCAGCGGTGTACCCGCCAGCAGGCAGGGCAACCGTGCAAAACCTTTACGGAGACAAGACCATGATCTATGCAGCCCCCGGTGCCGAAGGTGCCAAAATCCAATACAAAGCCCGCTACGACAACTTTATCGGCGGCCAATGGCAAGCCCCAGTGGGCGGCCAGTATTTCGATGTGGTCACGCCCATCAATGGTCAGGTCTATACGCAAGCAGCCCGCTCCACTGCCGAAGACATCGAGCTGGCGCTGGATGCCGCCCATGCCGCCTTTAAGAGCTGGGGCAAGACCGATGCAGCCACCCGCTCCAACATTTTGCTCAAGATTGCCGACCGCCTAGAGCAAAACCTAGAACTGCTGGCCTACGCCGAAACCGTGGACAACGGCAAGGCCATCCGCGAAACGCTCAACGCCGACCTGCCCCTAGCAATTGACCATTTCCGCTACTTTGCCGGTTGCCTGCGCTCGCAAGAAGGCGGTATCTCTGAGATTGATGAGAACACCATGGCGTACCACATCCACGAGCCGCTGGGCGTGGTGGGTCAGATCATTCCGTGGAACTTCCCGATTTTGATGGCCGCTTGGAAGCTGGCCCCCGCGCTGGGTGCAGGCAACTGCGTAGTGCTCAAGCCCGCCGAATCCACCCCGATTTCTATCTTGATTTTGGCCGAGCTGATTGCTGATCTGCTGCCACCGGGGGTGCTCAATATCGTGAACGGTTTGGGCCGCGAAGCCGGTATGCCACTGGCTACCAGCAAACGCATTGCCAAGATTGCCTTTACTGGCTCCACCGCTACAGGCCGCGTGATTGCCCAAGCCGCTGCGCAAAACCTGATTCCGGCCACGCTGGAGCTGGGCGGCAAGTCGCCCAACGTCTTCTTTGCCGACATCATGGACAAAGACGACGAGTTTCTGGACAAGGCCATCGAAGGCTTGGTGCTGTTTGCCTTTAACCAAGGTGAAGTGTGTACCTGCCCCAGCCGGGCGCTGATCCAAGAATCCATCTACGACCGTTTTATGGAGCGCGTGTTGCAGCGCGTGGCCGCCATCCAGCAAGGCAGCCCGCTCGATACCAACAGCATGATGGGTGCGCAAGCATCGCAGGTGCAGATGGACAAAATTCAGTCCTATCTGGAAATTGGCCGCCAAGAAGGTGCCGAGTGCCTGATTGGTGGTGCCCGCGCCGAGCTAGAAGGTGACTTGGCCGGTGGCTACTACATCCAGCCCACGCTGTTTAAGGGCCACAACAAGATGCGCATCTTCCAAGAAGAAATTTTTGGCCCAGTGCTGGCCGTGACCACCTTCAAGGACGAAGCCGAGGCACTGGCTATTGCCAACGACACCCCCTATGGTTTGGGCGCTGGCGTCTGGACGCGCAACGGCAATGTGGCCTACCGCATGGGTCGCGCCATCCAAGCAGGCCGCGTTTGGACAAACTGCTACCACGCCTACCCCGCCCATGCTGCCTTTGGCGGCTACAAAGAATCGGGCATTGGCCGCGAAACCCACAAGGTGATGCTGGACCACTACCAGCAAACCAAAAACCTGCTGGTGAGCTATAGCGAGAAGAAGCTGGGCTTCTTCTAACTGCTGGCACTAGGCCCGCACTGGCCGCTAAGGCTTGGGCGGGCCACCCCGTGCATACTGGCGTTTTTCTGAATCTGACAATCGCCTACAGGGCGATTGCGCCAGCCGCATGACCGTCACCCTGAACCACGCAGAAATCCTGCACCGCGCCTACGCTTTTGCCAAAGACTACGCCAGTGCCAGCTACGAAATGGGCCAAGCGCAGAACTTTATCCGCGACTTGTGCGAGGTGTTCGGTTTCTCAGCCAAGCGGCTGGTCAGTTTTGAGCAGCGGGTGAAAAAATCGGGTGGCAGCAGCGGGCGCATGGATGGGTTTTATCCCGGCAAACTGCTGATAGAGATGAAATCACGCGGCGCAGACTTGCAAGCCGCCTACCAGCAAGCGCTGGACTATTTGCCCGGCTTGCAAAATGCCGAGCTGCCTGATTACATCTTGGTCAGTGACTTTGAACACCTGCACCTGTACCGGCGCGGTGATGGCAGCGCGCCACTGTGCCACCGGCTGGCCGATTTTGCCCAGCATATCGACGCCTATCTGTTTCTGGCCGGTTTTGAGACCCAAGCGCGGGCCGAACAAATTGCCGTCAACGAGGGCGCAGCGCGCAAAATTGCCCAGTTGCACGACGCTATGCGCGATGGTGGCTACAGCGGGGCCGATTTAGAGCGCTACTTGGTGCGCCTGCTGTTTTGCCTGTTTGCCGAAGATACCGCCATTTTTGACAGCCCCGGCGCGTTTAGCCAATATCTGCGCCAACACACCCGCGAGGATGGCTCGGACTTGGATGGTGCGCTGCAAAATCTGTTTGACACCCTGAACCGCGCCCCGGACAAGCGCCCTAAAAACCTGCCGCACGAGTTGCGCGGCTTTCCGTACATCAATGGCAGCGTGTTTGCGGGGCGGTTAGAGCCTTGCTACTTTGACAGCACGGCGCGCCGGGTGTTGCTCGATTGTGCCGAGCACTTTGATTGGTCACAAATCAGCCCAGCCATTTTTGGCTCGCTGTTTCAGGCGGTGATTCACCACGACGGCGAAGGCGTGACCGCCAAAAGCAGCAAGCGCCGCGAATTGGGCGCGCACTACACCAGCGAGATCAACATTTTGCGCGTGATTGGCCCGCTGTTTCTGCACCGCTTGCAAGCGGAGTTGAAAAGCGCACGCGCCAGCAAAACCCGGCTAAAGGCATTTTTGGAGCAATTGCGCAGCCTGCATTTTTTTGATCCGGCCTGCGGCTGTGGCAATTTTTTGGTGTTGGCTTACCGCGAAATCCGCCGTTTGGAGTTGGATGCCGTAGAAGCCCTGCTGGCGCTAGAGCAGCGCCAACGCACGGTGAGCGGCACACTGGACGCGAAGGAGTTTGAGCAAATCCAGTGCGATGTTCACCAATGCCACGGTATTGAGATTGAGGCCAGCGCCGCCCACATTGCCACCGTGGCGCTGTGGCTGACCGACCACCAAGAGAACCTGCGCGCCAGCCGGGCGCTGGGTGGGCACTTTAACCGCCTGCCGCTGGTGCGCAAGGCCAACATTGTGCAGGGCAATGCCTTAACGCTGGATTGGGCTGGGGTGCTGCCGCCTGCGCAGTGCAGCTATGTGATTGGGAACCCGCCGTTTGTTGGGGCCAAGTTCATGAACGATGCCCAGCGTGAAGAGACACGCCGGGTGTTGGCAGACGTCAACAACGCAGGTTTGCTGGATTTTGTGGCCGCTTGGTATGTCAAGGCGGCGCGCTATGTGCGCGGTGAAAGCTGCGCGAGCGCGACGGCCAGCGCAGCGGTGCAACTGGGGCAGATGCCGAACGCTCATACGGATCCTACGGCTCCGAAATCGCTTTCGACACCCACCCCAGCCGCACCGGGAACCGTCCGTTGTGCTTTTGTTTCGACCAACAGCATCACGCAGGGCGAACAGGTGGGCGTGCTCTGGGGCTGGATGCTGGCCCAAGGCATCAAAATCCAGTTTGCCCACCGCACCTTCCAATGGAGCAATGATGCCAAAGGCGTGGCCGCTGTGCATTGCGTGATTGTGGGTTTTGGCTTGGAAGAGCGCAGCGACAAGGTGATTTACCACTACCCGGATATTCGGGGCGAACCCACCGCCATACCGGCACAAAACATTAATCCTTATTTGGTAGATGCGCCCGATGTGGTGTTGCCCCGGCGCAGCGCGCCCATTTGCGCGGTACCAACCATTTCCGTTGGGTGTCAGCCCATAGATGACGGTAATTACTTGTTCAGCACTGCCGAACGCGACGCCTTCATTGGCAAAGAGCCGACCAGCGCAAAGTGGTTTCGCCGCTGGCTCGGTGCTGTCGAATTTCTAAATGGCTACGAACGCTGGTGTCTGTGGCTAGGTAACTGCCCACCGGCTGAACTACGCGCCATGCCAGAAGTACTGAAACTCGTGCAGGCTGTTAAAGAATTTCGTCTTGCAAGCAGGCGTCCCGTCACCCAAGCACTTGCAGCAACCCCGACTAAATTTGCTGTCGAAAATATACCAAATGATAATTATTTGATTATTCCTGAGGTTTCGTCTGAAAGGCGTGCTTTTATCCCCTTTGGCTTTGAAAGCCCTAGCACATTGTGCAGTAATTTGGTCAAAGTGGCCGCTGGTGCCACCATTTACCACTTCGGCATTTTGTCCAGCACCATGCACAACGCATGGATGCGCGCCGTCTGTGGTCGCATGAAAAGTGATTTCAGGTACTCGGCAGGTATCGTTTACAACAATTTCCCTTGGCCCAATCTGCCAGACAGTACCCCGAAGCGCCCAACGCCCGCTACCGCGCAAAAACGCCGCCTCGCCATCGAAGCAGCAGCCCAAGCCGTACTGGATGCCCGTACCAAATTTGCCGATAGCACGCTGGCCGACCTCTACGACCCATTGACCATGCCCGTAGAGCTACACAAAGCCCACCAGCAACTCGACAAAGC
>JAIESZ010000032.1 GCA_019745615.1 Burkholderiaceae bacterium | reverse complement strand
GTTTGGGCGCGCAGTTCTTTGTCTAAATGCTCGATTTCTTGCGCCCGTGCCAATAGCCCGGCCTGTTCAGAATCTGGGGCATAAAAGGCAACGCTGTGCAGGGTGACGGCATGGCCGTCGGGCACATAGAGGGTTTCTCCGGGCTGGAGTTGGGCGCGCCGGTTCAGGGCTTCATCCAAGGTCTGGGCGGTGTAGCAGCCTTGTAGCCAATCTTGCAACACGGCCTGCAAGCTAGCGTCGTGCAGGCGCAAGCTATCGGCCAGACGTGGCAAGGCCGCCGCAGAGGAGCGCAATACCGCTTGGGCGGCGCTGAAAAACGCCAGTTTGGCCGGTGGCCCCTCGCCCGTAGCCCCGACCAGCCCACGCACCCGGTCTAGGCTGCTGACCTCCAACGCCGATAAGCGCTCGCGCAAGGCCGCCTCTAGGGCCTTTTCCCAGCCGGGTTCGATATGCAGGCGCGTCCACAGGGCCGCCAAGCTGTCTAGGCCGTGGCGCTGTAGCCACGGGCGCAGCTTGCCGTCGGTCTTGAGCTTTTCTTGCAAGGCTTGCAGCGCTTCAAGGCGGGCAGACAACTCGGCCTGACGGGCGTTTTCAGCATTGAGGGTTTGCTGGTGTTGGCGGCGGGCCTCGTCGCGTTGCGGAGCCTCGTCTTGGGCTTGGGCCAAACGGGCTTGCATGATGTCCAAAGTTTCTTGCGCCGCTTGCAGTTGCTGCTCCAATTGCTGCACGCCGCTGGCATCAGGGGCCGTAAGGGCTTGGCGCTCGACGCGCAGGCGTTCATAGCGGCTTTGCAGTTGGCGGCTTTGCTCCTCAATGCTGCGCTGCTCGGCGGCCAGCACTTGGATTTGCTGCTGCACCTGCACCACCGCAGCGCGCTGGCTATTGGCCCGGCTTTGGCTTTGGCGCAGGGCGTCTTCCAGATCGGGCAGGCGCATGGCCTGCTCTTCCAATTGGGCTTGCAGCAGTTCGGTCTGTTCTTCGGCCTCTAAACCGGCACCGGCCAGATTTTCGAGTTCAAAGTGGGCATCTTCGCTGCGCGTCTCCCATTGGGTGATTTGCTCGGCCAGCGTAGCTAGGCGCAACTGCACGCGCTGGCGGGCCTCCACCACATAGCGGATTTCGGCCTCTAGACGGCCAATTTCGGCATTGGTCTCATAGACTTGGCCTTGCGCTTGGGTGACACCATCGCCAGCCGCATAGTGGGCTTGGCGGATGGTTTCTAACTGCGCCTCCAAATGGCGCAAGGCGGCCATTTGTGCTTCCAAGTCATTTACCGCTTGCAAACCTTGGGCCTGCACAGCGGCTTGATCGGCTTGGGCGTCGGCACGCTTTAAGAACCAGAGCTGCTGCTGCTTGAGGGTGGCGCTGGCGTGTAAAGTTTGGTATTTTTGTGCGACTTCAGCCTGTTTTTCGAGTTTGTCGAGGTTGGCGTTGAGCTCGCGCAGGATGTCTTCGACCCGGATCAGGTTCTCGCGGGTGTCGTGCAGGCGGTTTTCGGTCTCGCGGCGGCGCTCTTTGTACTTAGACACCCCGGCGGCTTCTTCCAAAAACAGGCGCAAATCCTCAGGGCGGGACTCCAAAATGCGGTTGATGGTGCCTTGGCCGATGATGGCGTAAGCCCTTGGCCCCAGCCCGGTGCCCAAAAACACGTCTTGCACATCGCGCCTGCGCACCGGCTGGTTGTTGATGTAGTAGCTGCTGTTGCCATCGCGGGTTAATACCCGCTTGACAGCAATCTCGGTGTACTGGTTCCATTGGCCGCCAGCGCGGTGGTCATCGTTATTGAAGATCAGTTCAACACTGGCGCGGCTGGCCTGTTTGCGCCGGGTGGTGCCGTTAAAGATCACATCTTGCATCGACTCGCCACGCAGCTCCGAGGCTTTGCTCTCGCCCAGCACCCAGCGCACGGCATCCATGATGTTGGATTTACCGCAGCCATTGGGGCCGACTACACCGACCAACTGCCCCGGCAGCATGAAATGGGTAGGTTCAGCAAAAGATTTGAAGCCAGACAGCTTGATGGAATTGAGACGCACGGATCACCCTGTAACACCGCGCCGCTGGCGCAGCCGCCAGGGCCACGCGGCCAACACCGCCGGGCGCGTAGCCGTGCCTAGCGGTTCAAGGTGTGAATGTTACCTGAGCGCGCTCAGGCGCGCAGCAATTGCAGTCCGGGGGGCAGGGCCTCGCCAAAACTACGGCGTTGGTCGGCCTCGTCCAGCGCCAGCACTTCGCGCACCATCGCTGCCCAAGCTGGTGGGGCCTTGGCGGCTTGCAACCGCGCAATAACCTGCTCGCGCAGCGGCCAAGGCAAGTCACGGGCGCGGTCGCCACTGCAACGGGCCAATTGGGCAGCAGCAAAGGCCGCAGGCTCGACTTGCTTCCAATCCAAGCCCAGCAGCACCTGCAACCACAGCATAGCCGTCTCGGCGGGCACAACATGGTGGGCACTGCCATACAGCGGCACCCGCGCGCCTAAACGCCCCAGCGCCCACCATGTATGGTTTTTTTCTGGGTGGCGCTGCCAACGATCCAGCAACCAATGCCCCACATCGACCCGGTGGGCAGCGGAGACCTGCTCTAGCGTGGCCGCCAAGCGCACCATATCGTCGTAACTGCCATGCAAGGGCGATTTGCTGCGCGGGGCATCGGCAATGGTTTCTAAATGGCCGACCAGTTGCTCCAGCAATTGCAGTTGTTGGGCCTCATTCAGGCCCGCAGCGGCGCGACGCCACAGCGTCCACCATTCTGACCAGTTGCCGCTCTCGGCCACATATTGGATGCCTTGGGGAAACAACGTCCAGAGTTGTTCTACCCGCCAGCCATCTAAGGGTGCGCCAGTGCCGGGGCGCAGGCAATAACCGGCCAAATTGAGCCAAACGCGCTCATGCTCGGCGCTGCGGCGGCGGCGTTTGGCCCCGGCCCACAGGGCATCAAACAGGCTGCGCAGCAAGGGCAAGTCCCAATCTTCACGGCGGCCCAGCAGGCGCTCTAAGGTTTGGCGCAACTGGCGCACTTCGCGCGGTTCGGGTTTGTGCGTGCCGGTGCCAAAGATACGCGCTATCTGCGCCAGCGCTTCGGGCAACCGTGGGTGGGGTGGCGGGGTGGCAGTTGTATCCTGTGCTGCATCGGTATCCTCTACGCCGCCACGCAACTCAAAGGCTAAAGACCAGCGTTGCTGTGCATCATCAACCTGCGTGCAGTGCATTTCTAAGGTGCCCACTTCGGTGATGCTGGCGGTAAGCTGCACGCGCACGTCGCGGCGGCGCTGGCCTTCCGGCGCGGGTAATACTGCCGACAGTTGCGGCAAGCGGACAAAATCTGCGGCGTCTTGGCTATCTAAAGCGACCAAATCGCCCGCCTGCCAAGGTGTGCTGGCCGACGACGACAGCAAATGAAAACGCACCGCCTGCCCTAAGCGCAGGGCAAAGACATGATCGGCCAAATGCACCGGCACGCCCTCCGGGGTACCACGCGGCAGAACACAGATGCCCTGTGACCCTGCGCCTTGCTGGCTCTCTTCCAGTAGCAAAAAATAGCTGCGCGCCGAACCACCGCCAATACCGGCACCCAAAGCAGACACGCGCCCGGCACGCACCAAGGCATAAGCCACCGCACCACGGGCCACGGCCACATCGGGGGCATCGTTGTGCAAAACTTGTACTGGCGCACCACGCCACTGGGACAACTGCTGTTCCAACCGCTGCGCCAAGGCCGGGGCGCGAAAAACGCCACCATTGAGCAGCAAGGTATCAGGCAGCCCCGTTTCGGCATGGCGGGCCAAAAAACCGGCCAGATGGCGGGTGATAGCGGCATCAGCGGGGTAAGGCAAACCAAACTCGACAATGCCCGCTCGCCGCCGCTGGGGCCGGGCGCTGGCATCTTCTAAAGGCAAAAAGCCATTCACTACCAATTGTTCGATATCGCTGCGGCTGACCTCCACCGAACGGGCCGCGCCCAACAGTTGCGCGCCAGTCCCCAGTAGGGTGACGGTGGTGCGTTCTGGAGCCTCTGGCCCCAGTAATAATTCTTTAGCCGCCCGGCAACGCTGCACCAGTTGCGACAAGCGCGTGGCAGACAGCGGCACGGTGCCGCCCAAACGGCGCTCTACCCAGTGGGCCAGCGCCAAATCCATGTTGTCACCACCGAGCATCAGGTGGTCACCGACACCGATGCGTGTGAGCTGAGGCACCGCGCTATCGCCGTGTTCCACTTGGATCAGCGTCAGGTCGGTGGTGCCACCACCCACATCACACACCAGCACCAAGCGGGACTGTGCCAGCGTATCGGCCCAAGTCTTGGCGTGGCGCAGCAACCAATCTTGAAAGGCGGCCTGTGGCTCCTCCAGCAGACGCACCGTGGGTAAACCGGCCCAGCGTGCCGCCTCTAAGGTTAAAGCGCGTGCGCCCTCATCAAAAGAGGCTGGCACCGTGAGGACGATGTCTTGCTGCTCTAGCGGCGCTTTGGGAAAACGGTCGTTCCAGACCGCACGCACATGGGCCAAATAACTGGCACTGGCCAGCACCGGCGAGATTTTGGGCACACCGTCCGCCGCCCCCCACGGCAGGATGGCGGCCATGCGATCCACCCCCGCATGGGACAACCAACTTTTGGCACTGCTGACCAAGCGCCCCGGCACCTGCGCCCCCAAATCACGCGCATAGCGGCCCAGCACAGCAGGCGGCAGGGCTTCATCTTGCGATAACGGCGCTAAACCTGCCTGCGGCAAGGCCGTGGATGGCAACTCGCCCGGTGCCGGGTGGTAGCGCACCGAGGGCAGCAACACCTGCTCGGCCCACTGTCCCGGCCCTACCAGTTGCCCGATAGGCAGCAAATGCACCCCGGTAGCCGCTCTGGCCCGCGCCACATCGGCATAGGCCACGACGGTGTGGCTGGTACCGAGGTCAATGCCAACGCTATAGCGGGCGCTCACGGCTGGGCGTCGCTCCGTGCGTCAAACTCGACCTTCCAGCGCTCAGTGCCGCCCACCGGCAGGGCTTCTAGCTCCAGCACGCCGGTTTCGGTGATACGGGCATGGAGGCGCACGCGCACCACCTCGCCAGCGGTGCGGCCTTGAGCGGGCAGATGGGCCTCAATGGCCTGCAATTCATGCAGCTCATCGGGTGCCCAAAAATCCAGCGTGGTACCGACTTGGTCTTGGCGGCGCACCGAGGAGCCAAAAAAGCGAAAATGCACCGGCTCGCCCACCACCAAACCAAACTCTTGCGCGGGCAAAGTGGCCTCGCTGCCCTCTTCCATGCCAAAGGGGGCCAAACACAGCGCCTGAATCGGTGGCTCCATGCCCGGAATAGCAGGCATCGAAGACTCCACCGCCACGTAATAGGCCTGCGCTGTGCCACCCCGAATCCGCACACCTCGGCCCCGGCGCACATAACCATAGTAAGCAGCGCCACGCGCCACGGCCAAATCCAAATCAGCGCCAGCCAACAAACGTGCCGGGGCCGCCCCCTCGGCTTGTAACCAGCCGTTGAGAGTGCCCAGCACGCGATCAGCAATCGCGCCCGACTTGAGCACGCCGCCATTGAACAGCACCGCCGTGGGGTGTAAGAAGGTAGCGGCCTCTGGCAAGCTGCTGCCCAAGCCCTCCAATTGCGCCGTAGCACCCCGTTGGCGGGTCAAAAAGGCGGCCAAATGCCGGGTGATGGCTGCATCCTGCGCATAGGGCAGGCCCAATTGCGTCAGGGCTGCACGGGCACGACTGATGGGCTGATCCGATACCGCTGCGGGCGGGAAGAAGCCCTCCAGCAAGGTTTGCTCTAACTCTTGGCGCGTGACTTCGGTGCGGATAGAACCACCAATCAGCTTGGAACCCCGGCTGGGCACCACCACCGGCACCGCCATCACGGCAGAGTCACTGAACAGGGTTTCTTTGGCGCTGCGGCAGGCATGGGCCAAGGCGCGGGTTTGCCAAGGGTCAAGTTGTTTGCCTTCGGCGGCCAGTTTGCGCGCCACGCCGTAGGCCAGCGCCAAATCCATGTTGTCGCCACCGAGCAGAATATGCTCACCCACAGCCACGCGCTGCAACTCTAAGTTGCCATCGCGCTCCAGCACCGCCATCAAGGACAAGTCAGTGGTACCGCCACCCACATCCACAACCAAAAGGATGTCGCCTTGGCGCACCTGCTTGCGCCACTGGCCGCTGCTGCGCTCAATCCAGCTATAGAGCGCCGCTTGTGGCTCTTCCAGCAAAGTCAGGTGGCTAAAGCCAGCGGCTTGGGCTGCTTCTGCCGTCAATTCGCGCGCCGCCGGGTCAAATGAGGCGGGGATCGTGACGGTCACATCCTGCTGCGCCAGCGGGGCTTCTGGGTGCTGCTGATCCCAAGCGGCTTTCAGGTGCGACAGGTAGCGGATGGAAGCCTCTAGCGGCGAGACGCGCTGCACTTCTTCGGGCGCATCCACGGGCAAAATCGGGCCGCGCCGATCCACGCCGGGGTGGCACAACCAACTCTTGGCGCTGCTCACCAAACGGATTGGCGTAGCTGCACCGCGTGTACGCGCCAGTTCACCCACGGCAAAATCTTGCGCCGCCGCCCAAGGCAGGGCCAAATCGCCGGGAGCCATCTCGCTGGCATGGGGCAAATACATGAACGACGGCAACAGCGATTTGCCCTCCACCGCGCCGGGGCCAGTGAGCTGCGGGATGTCCAATACGCCTTGGGCCACTTTTTCGCCATCGCTGGTGTGGGTATCCACCCAAGAGAGCGCGCAGTGGGTGGTGCCCAAGTCAATACCGACGGTATAGCGGGGGGAGAGGTTTGAAGTGGTATCGCTCACAGTTCTACCTCCGCCGGGGCCAACACGCTGGCATCATGGCCTTGGGCCAATTGGGGCAAGCGGCTATCGCTCACGCGCCAGCCTTGGTGTACCAAAGTACCCGTAAAAGGCGGTTGCCCCACCACATTGCCAGTGACGCGCACCGCAGCGGCATCAAAACCAGCAGGCAGCGTGATGCGGCTGCCTTCGGCCTCGCTGCGCACGGTAGCGATGGTGAAATGCTCGCGCAACACCTTGCGGCAGCCCTCATGCACCACACGGGCGGCACCGCCAATATCCGCATCCGAAAACGCGGCCACATCCTGCTCCACAAAATCGACAAACCGGGCTTCGCGCTGCAACAAGCCCAGCAATTGCAAAGCGGCGGTTTCTGGCGGGGCCTGCCACACCGGGGCCACGGGCGGCGTGGGCACTGGCGCAGCTACGGGAGCGGGGGCGGCAGGAGGCACCGGGGCAGGCGCGGGCACACCATCGCGCAACTGCGCCACGCTGGCAGCAAAATCAGGCTGGGCAATGATGGCAAAAAAACTGCTGATGGCCAGCGCAATGCGCCCCATCAGGGAGGGAGGTGGTTT
>JAIESZ010000281.1 GCA_019745615.1 Burkholderiaceae bacterium | reverse complement strand
GAATCCATCCGCAAGCACTCCAAGCTTGCGATGATCTTGCTGTTCTTGCTGATCATTCCGTCCTTCATTTTGGTAGGTATTGATTCGACGTATTTTTCCGGCAGCAGTCCAGCGGTAGCGGTGGTTGATGGCCACGAAATCACCCAAACCGATTGGGACAATGCCCACCGCCAAGAGTCAGAGCGCTTGCGCGCCCAGCAGCCCAATATCAACGCTGCCTTGCTCGATACCCCTGAGGCCCGTTATGCCACCTTAGAGCGTCTGGTGCGCGAGCGGGTGTTGCAAGCGGCCACCAAAAAATCCCATCTGGTGGCCAGTGATGCCCAATTGGCGCGCCACCTCAGTGATATCCCGCAAATTGCGGCCCTACGTCAACCAGACGGCAAGCTCAATATCGAGGGTTACAAAGCCTTGGTAGCCACACAGGGCCTGACCCCCGAAGGCTTTGAAGCCGCCATGCGCCAAGAACTGGCGGTCAACCAAGTGTTGGGCGGGGTCAGTGATACTGTCTTTAGTACGCCAGCACAAACCAAAGTGACCCTTGATGCCCTCCTGCAACGCCGCGAAGTGCAGTTGGTAGAACTCAAGCCTGCCAGCTTTGCTGCCAAGGTCGAGCAAACCCCTGAGTTGCTAGAAGCGTATTACAAAGCTAATGCAGCGCAATTTCAGCAACCTGAGCAGGCCAGCATGGAATACGTGGTGCTTGATTTGGCCAGTGTTGCTGCGGGCTTGACCCTCAATGAAGCCGATCTGCGCACTTACTACCAAGAAAATCTGGCCCGTCTGGCTGGCAAAGAAGAGCGCCGTGCTCGCCATATTCTGATTAACGCTGCCAAAGACACCCCAGCCGCAGAGCGCGATAAGGCCAAGGCCCGCGCCGAAGAACTGCTGGCGCAACTGCGCAAAGCCCCAGCCAGCTTTGCAGAACTGGCTAAAAAATCATCGCAAGACACCGGATCGGCTATCCAAGGCGGCGATTTGGGCTTTTTTGCCCGTGGCGCGATGGTCAAGCCGTTTGAAGATGCCGCCTTTGCGCTGAAAAAAGACGAAATCAGCGAATTGGTCGAGAGCGAATTTGGCTACCACATCATCCAGTTGATGGACATCAAAACGCCTCGCCAGCCCAGCTTTGACGAGTTGCGTTCACGCCTAGAAGCCGAAATGCGCCAACAACAGGCACAACGCAAGTTTGCCGAGGTCGCGGAGACCTTCAGCAATACCGTCTATGAACAGGCTGAAAGCCTGCAACCGGTGGCCGATAAACTGGGTCTGAAGGTGCAAACGGCCAACAAGGTGCAACGCAAACCAGTGCCCGGCACTACGGGCGTACTGGCCAACGAGAAATTCTTGGCAGCGCTGTTCTCTGAAGATTCGATTGCCAATAAACGCAATACGGAGGCGTTCGAGCTGGGTAGCAACCAACTGGTAGCAGGTCGTATCACCGCCCACCAAGCCGCTTCTACCTTGGCCTTCGATGCGGTGCGCCCACAAGTGCAAAAACTCTATGTGGCTGAAAAATCGGCTGAATTGGCACGCAAAGAAGGTGAAGCTCGATTGGCTGCTTGGCAGGTGAAGCCCGAAACCGCTACCGGCCTCAGTGCTCCACTGGTGTTGTCGCGTGACCAGCGGCAAAATCAAGCGCCAGTGCTGCTTGATGCCGTGCTGTCTGCCAAAACCGATAAGCTGCCCGCTTGGGTAGGTGTCGATGTGGGCGGCAGCAGTGGTTACACACTGGCGCGCATCAACCGTGTGCTGCCGCGTGAGGCTTCTGAGGCCTCTATTGAGGCACAACGCCAACAACAATACGTGCAATGGTTGGCGATGGCAGAAACCCAAGCCTACTACGAGTTCTTGAAAAACCGTTTCAAGGTGCAGATGAAGGCCCCACGTCCGGCAGCAACGACAGAAAAAAATTGATTTCAGTTTTTCCGCGTTTTTTGCTGTTATAATTCAAATCTACGGTGGCTGTAGCTCAGTTGGTAGAGTCCAGGATTGTGATTCCTGTTGTCGTGGGTTCGAGCCCCATCAGCCACCCCAAGTAAATCAGCAAAAAGCCGCTCCTAACCAGGAGCGGCTTTTTTGTTGGATGCAACCTGTAGGCAAGTTGCAAAAATTCGGTTCTTTGTGGGCCTTCATTCGCCCTTCCATTGCCAGTTGCCTGATGTTTTGTATGCCTTTGCCTAGGTGATCGAATTCGCTGGCATCGAGGCTAAAGTCAGGCGCATTGGGGGAAGCTAATGTGCGATGGCCAAATGTGCAATTGGCGTTGCAGCAGACGTATTCTCTTGGAACTCGGTTGTACTGAAGCAGAGGGCCCAGTGTGTTGCTACAGCTATTGGCCCCCTTGGGCCATTTTTTGGCGTAAGGCGGTGCTCGAAATACCCTGTGTATAGGGCAGCGCTTGGCAGGCGATGCCGCTGTTTGCTAGCAAGGGCGCTAGGCGCTGCCAGCGTGAGGTATCGATCCAGTCGCTGCTCACGAACACGGTGTTCACGCCCCAGTCGATCAGCCAACGGGCGGCAGCATCGGTTTGGTCTAGCCCCACATCAAAAATGCAGGCATCGTCCACACAGCGCAGGCCCAGCACAATTTCCATGCGGTGTGCCTCGCTGCAAACGGGTGCACGTCCTTTGCTCAACGGCAGCAGTCGGTCAGAGCCTATGCCCACTTTCAGGTAGCTACACCGTTGGCGTGCAGCCGTCAAAAAACGCAGGTGCCCCACATGGAACAAGTCGAACGCGCCAATTGTGCCGCCCACCACTCTAGCGGTGTGTGAGCTGTGGTGTGGGTCGTTTCGCAGGTTGGTTTGGGCTAGTGGGTTCAGCATGGCAGTGGGTGGGCGTGGGGGGAGGCAAAGGCGTGTACCACGGGGTCGGTGCCATCCAGCCGGGCCAACGTGTGCAAGCGGCGAGCCACTAGGTTGGCTTGCCCCTGTATCCAAGCTTCGAACAGGCGTAATGCGCCCCAGGTGCGGGTGTAGTCGTTGTAGGCCAACAGGGCTGGGGTTTCTACGGTGCTGTCAAATTCTGCATTGGGCGTGCGCCAGTGGGGGCCGTAAAGCTCTGCCAGCAGACTTTCGGGGTGGTGTACGTCCCAATGCGTGCCCCAGGGGTGGTTGTTTAGCACCAGTTCAATGGGCTTGAATTTGAGCAGGCGGCCCTGTTCACGCGGCAGCCCAACGGGCCACCAGCCACCCCAGACACATGCGTTGACGGCGTCAAACTCGTAGCCAAACAGATCGAGCGTGATGGCATGTTCGCTATGCACAAAGCTGCGAAAGTTGACAGCCTTGACCACCGTCCATGCCGGTTTCCAACCCCAAGCGGGCATGGCATCGACAGCAGCTTGCAGATGCTGCACGGGCACCACCACGTCCAGATCTTTGTCATTGGGCAGTAGCTGATTGTTGCGCACCAGACCCAGCAGTGCGCCTGCCGTGGCAAAGGCTGTTAAGCCCTGTGCTGCCAAGCCTACCAGCGTCTGGCGCAACAGGGCCAGCCCGGCTTTGGTGTCGATGGTGATAGGGGGCTGATCCGATGGCCTAGGCATGGGCTGTTGGGCTGCCCGGTGCAACGCTGTGCGTAATACCGCCAAGCTGGCCGTTATCTGGCTACCTGAAAACAGTGCCAGGCCGTAACACAACTCCAGCCGGATGCGGTGCAGTGGCGAGCCGGTCAATTCTTCCTGAGGCAATAAGGCCAACGCCTTGGCAAAAATGGCCACGGCATTGGGCTGGGTGAGGATGGGATTGGCCGCCTGCCAAACGGCATCAGGGTTTGAAAGGTCGATGCGCATAGGTGTTTGGCTACATTGTCGTCCGGCTTTTTGCGGTCATGCTCGTAGCACATACTGCCATTGTATTAACGAACTTTGTCTGAACAGCCAAATTTCAGGAATTACGCAAAACCAGCGATCTCAACTTTCCATCCCATGAGTTCAATGTGCGTAAATTAAAGATTCGAGGCGCTTTTGCGTCACTCCTAAGTCAAATGCAATTGCCCTGAGGGCAGATATAAGCCGTTATTTAGCCCCTAAGGCCGGTGGCTAGCTGCACCACAGTTCCGGCCCGTGGGTAGCATCCAGCCACAACGCCCATAATGCCACGCCACACAGTAACACGCCTGCCAGCCGTGTGCCACGGTCGCCATGCACCTTCAGGCGCTGGCGCAGCCGCAACCACAGCCACGGCCCGGCCAGCAGCCACAAGCCACTGCCCAAAGCAAACAGTGCCATCGTCACGGCCCCCGACAGGGCGCTGCCGCTCAGTGATGCCACCAGCAAGGCTGAATAAAGTAAACCGCAAGGCATCAAAGCCCACAGAAAGCCGGTGGCAAACACGCCACCCGGTTTAGCCACTACCGGACGCACCCGTTGCCAAAGCCCGCGCCCGGCTTGCTCTACCCAAGCAGGCTGGCGTGCCAGCACTACCATCATCAGGCCCCAAGCCAAAATGCCCACATGCAGCATTGTCCATGCTGGGCGCAAGGCGGCACTTTGCACGGTGACCCACGCCAGACTTTGCATGGCTACCGCTGCCAGCGCGCCCACGCTGGCATAGCCCAGCAGTCGGCCCAGATGGTAGGCCCAGAGTCGCAGCCGCTGCGGGCTACTGGTTGGCCCTTGCATCGGCTGCGTGGTAGTCGTCTCAGAGTTACCCGCCCCCACCACGGCACCGCAAGGGGCTGCGCACATGGCTAAACAATGCGGCCCCCCCACCAGCCCCATTACCAAGGCCGTCCAGGCCACTGAAAAAAGCATCATCCTCAAATGATGCGGGAAAATCGGGTTCGGTTCCGGTCGGCCTGTAAATACCGGTCAAAAGTCATGGCAATGCCGCGCACAAAGTACCAGCCCATCTCCGTGACTTGCACGCCATCGGCGTTGAAGCTGACCAAGCCTTGGCCGGCCATTTCTTGCAGCACGTCCAGCTCAGCAGCAAAATACTGCCGAAAATCAATCAGCCAAGCCGCTTCTAATGGCTCAAACAGCAGTTCGCCTTGGCACATCAAGGCCATGATGACGGCGCGGCGCACCAAGTCGTCGCGTGTCAGGGCCAAGCCGCGCACAATGGGCAGGCGGTTTTGGTTCAGGTGGTCGTAGTATTCGTCCAGCGTTTTGGCATTTTGGCTGTAGGTGGCCCCTACGCGCCCAATCGCCGATACGCCCAAGGCAATCAAATCGCAGTCGGGCTGGGTGCTGTAGCCCTGAAAATTGCGGTGCAGGCGTCCTTGGCGTTTAGCCACGGCCAGTGCATCGTCGGGCAGGGCAAAATGGTCCATCCCTACATAGACATAGCCCGCTGCATTAAAGGCCTCTAACGAGCGCGCCAGCATCCCCACTTTGGCCGAGGCCATTGGCAAGTCGGCCCACACAATGCGCCGCTGTGGCTTAAAGCGCTCAGGCAGGTGGGCATAGGCATACAGGGCGATGCGGTCGGGGCGCAACTGCGCCACTTGGGCCAAAGTGCGCTCAAACGAGGCTGGTGTTTGGCGTGGCAGGCCGTAAATCAAGTCAATGTTGATCGAGGCAAAACCCAGCGTTCGTGCGGCCTCTACCAGTGCAAATACCTGCTTGGCAGGCTGGATGCGGTGGACGGCTTTTTGCACTTCGGGGTCAAAATCTTGCACGCCAAAGCTCAGGCGGTTAAAGCCCAGTTCGGCCAGAACGGCCAGCCGCCCAGCATCTACCGTGCGAGGGTCGATCTCGATGGAATACTCGCCATCGGGGGCCAGCGTAAAGTGGCTGCGCAGCATGGCCATCAACTCGCGCAGGCCCTCATCGGACAAAAACGTGGGCGAGCCGCCGCCCAGATGCAGCTGGCTTACCACTTGGCCTTTGCCGCAGTGGGCGGTGTGCAGTTCTACCTCGCGGCTGAGGTAGCGCAGATAAACCTCGGCCCGGTCTTGGTGTCGGGTGATAATTTTGTTGCAGGCGCAGTAGTAGCACAGCGATTCGCAAAACGGAATATGCACATACAGCGACAACGGCAGCGCTTTGGCCGAGGTTCCCACGCTACGCTGTTGCAGGGCCAGCACATAATCTGCCTCGCCAAAGGCTTCAACAAAGCGGTCTGCTGTTGGGTAGGAGGTGTAACGCGGCCCGGGCACATCAAACCGGGTCAGCAATTCAGGGGAAGCTACGGTCATCAGAAACTTTCTTAAGTGCCCGTCTAGTGTGTCGTAAACGGGCTGGGTGGGCGTTGACGTCTATCAAGGGCAGGCGGCAAAAGACAGCGCGGTGGGGCGCTGTGGGTGATGGGCGATAATTTGAACATGCCGACCGTCGGCTGCTTGCCGGAAATGCCCTACTTGCCATGAACCCACACACCATCAAAGTCGCCTGCTCCAACTGCAATCTGCGCGAGCTTTGTATGCCGCTGGGCCTGACCGAAGCACAAATCCAGCGCATTGACGACATGGTAGCCACCCGGCGCAAAATCAAGCGCGGTGGCACACTGTTTCACAATGGCGAGGCGTTTACCTCCTTGTATGCCATCCGCACCGGGTTTTTTAAGACCTGTGTGGCTACCGAGGACGGGCGCGATCAGGTCACAGGCTTTCAGATGGCGGGTGAGGTGATTGGCTTGGATGGCATTGTCAATGACCGCCATACCTGCGATGCCATCGCCTTGGAAGATGCCGAGGTTTGCGTGATGCCCTTTGATCGCATCGAAGAGCTGTCTCGTGAGGTGACGGCGCTGCAAAGCCATGTGCACAAGATCATGAGCCGCGAGATTGTGCGCGAACATGGCGTCATGCTGCTGCTGGGCAGTATGCGCGCCGAAGAGCGCTTGGCCGCCTTTTTACTCAATTTGGTACAACGGTTACACACGCGGGGGTTTTCGCAATCAGAATTGGTGCTGCGCATGACCCGCGAGGAGATCGGCAGCTACTTGGGCCTCAAGCTAGAGACCGTCAGCCGCACCTTTTCTAAATTTGTCGATGATGGCATCGTCGAGGTGCGCCAGCGCCATGTGCGTATCCTGAGCACCGATGCCCTCAAACGCATCGTTAACAACCAGCAGGCTTGTCACTGAGGGTGAAAGTCTGTGAAAGACTGGCTCTAAAGCGCCTATGGGCGCTATTTCTGTCATAGTTTGTGGCAAAAAAAGTACCCCGCCTCTTGGAAAGCTCTTTTTTTCCCAGTAGCATCCCTCTAGCCAGTGGAGAAGCAGGTTTTCGCTGGTTCACACTGCTCGTTATTCATAAGGAAACCCAACATGGCAACTACCAAAAAAGCCCCGGCCAAGGCCGCCCCCGCTGCTGCCGCTGCCAAACCCGAAAAGGTTGCAAAGGTCAGCAAGGCTGCTGCTGCCCCCGCTGCTGAAGCTGCTGCCCCTGCTGCTAAAAAGCGCACCCCCAA
>JAIESZ010000020.1 GCA_019745615.1 Burkholderiaceae bacterium | reverse complement strand
TTGGTAGTGTTGGTCAGTGGCAATAAATTGCGCCGCAACAGCCACCAAGTCAAAGCGCCCACCAGCACCGTGAGCAGCAATGCCGCCATCACCATGCGCTGCTGCATGGCGCGGATAGGCGCAAACGCCTCCGCCGTAGGAATAGAGGCCGAAACACCCCAATCGGCCACCGTCAGGCGCTTGACCGAGTTGAGCACCTCCACCCCGGTCTGGTTGTTGTACACCTGCGAGCCTTCAAAGCCATCCACAAAGCGGTCAATGGCCGGAATCTCACCACGTGGGCGCAACGGCTGCAACATACGCTCTCTGTGGGTGGCGGCAATAATCAGCCGCTGCTGGCGATCCACCAAAAAATAGCTGCCCGTCTTGCCGTAAGCGCTTTGGGTCAGTTGGTCTAAAAACCCGGCGTGTTCTAGTGCCATCACCCCTGCGAGGGTGCCAATGCTGCGCCCGTAGGCGTCAAGCACCGGCACCGCAATGCCAATCACCGGCACGCCCAAACGCTTGTCCAGTACGGCGGTACCAATCACGGTTTGGCCTTGGCTCAGTGCCCCAGCCACTGCGGTTCGATCCATAAAATTGAGACCGACCCGCCCTACCGAGCGCGGGGCCTCGGCCACGGCCGTGCCCAACTTATCAGTAATGAGCACACCACCGCTGAACATGGTTTCTAGCGCCATTCGGCTATCAAGCAGGTGCTGTAAAGCCGTGGGCTGGCCCATCATGGGCGGCTCAATGCTGCTGACCACCAACTCTAACGCTCGGATACGCTCCATCAAATGCACATCTACGGCACTGGCAATAAAAGACACCACCGAAAACTGCTGATCGCTCAACTGCCGCTGCATATCTTGGCGCAGCATATGGCTGGCATAAAACGTCAACGACCACAGGCTGGTCATAAAAATGGCCAGCGTGAACAAGGTGATGCGGGTCTTGAGTGAACCGATCGGTTGGACTTGGGGCAGCATGGGCCTTTTTTAGTGGGTGGCGGGGGCCTGCAAAAACAGGCGGTAAGCCGGATTTTGCGTCTCTTCCACGTAAGGGTAGCCCAAGGTGGCCAGAAAATCTGCAAAAGCTGCGCCATCTTCGGGCGGCACCTGAATGCCAACCAAAATACGGCCATAGTCGGCCCCTTGGTTACGGTAGTGGAACAAGCTGATATTCCAACTCGGCTGCATCAGGCTCAAAAACTTGAGCAAGGCACCGGGGCGCTCCGGAAAGACAAAACGCAGCAGGCGCTCATCCTGCGCTAACTGAGACAGGCCGCCCACCAGATGGCGCAGATGCTCTTTGGCCAAATCGTCGTGTGTCAGGTCGAGGGCGTTAAAGCCGTGCTGGCTAAAAGCTTGGGCCAGTTGCGCCGATTCGCCCTTGCCGTGCGTGGTCAGGCCGACAAAAACATGGGCGCGGGCGGCATCACTGATGCGGTAATTGAACTCAGTGACGTTGCGCGGGCCACCCGGCAAACCGCCAATAATTTCGCAAAAGCGCCTAAAACTGCCACGCTCTTCGGGGATGGTCACGGCCAGCAGGGCCTCGCGCTCTTCGCCCACCTCAGCACGCTCGGCCACAAAGCGCAGGCGGTCAAAGTTCATATTGGCACCACACAAAATGGCGGCGTAGGTTTCGCCTTCGGTGTGGTGCGTGGTCACATACTGCTTGATGGCGGCCACCGCCAGCGCACCCGCTGGCTCCACAATGCAGCGCGTATCGACAAAAACATCTTTGATGGCCGCACACACGGCATCGGTATCGACGGTCATGAACTCGTCCACCAACCCTTGCGCAATGCGGAAAGTTTCCTCGCCCACCAGCTTGACCGCCGTGCCATCAGAAAACAACCCCACATCGGGCAGCGTAACACGCTCCCCCTTGACCACCGATTGCACCATGGCATCAGAATCGTTCATCTGCACGCCAATCACTTTGATCTCAGGGCGGATGGCTTTGATGTAGTTAGACACACCGGCAATCAAGCCACCACCGCCAATGGCGACAAACACCGCATCGAGCCGGTTACTGCCCAGCTTTTGCAACTGGCGCAAAATTTCCATGGCGATGGTGCCCTGCCCGGCAATGACGTCGGGGTCATCAAACGGATGGACAAAGGTCAGGCCCTGCTCTTGCTCTAGCTTGACCGAATGGGCGTAGGCATCGGAATAGCTCTCACCGGCCAGCACCACCTCGCCGCCCAAAGCCCGCACGGCGTCAATTTTGAGCTGTGGCGTGGTGGTGGGCATAACAATGACTGCCCGCGCCCCCAGCTTGCGCGCACTCATGGCCACGCCTTGGGCGTGGTTGCCCGCTGAGGCGCAAATCACGCCGCGCTCCAACTGGCCGGGCGTCAGGTGCGCCATCTTGTTGTAAGCACCGCGCAGCTTGAAGCTGAACACCGGCTGCTGGTCTTCGCGTTTGAGCAGCACTTTGTTGCCCAAACGCTGGCTCAGGGTACGCGCCACTTGCAGGTCGGTCTCAATAGCGACGTCATAGACGCGGGCCGTGAGGATTTTTTTTAGATAATCAAGGGGAGAGAGAGGCTCGGTCATGGTTGGACAGCAGAGAATATGGCGAACATCATAGGGCCCAAAGCAAAAAAAAGCCCCAAGCCGTGAGGCTTGGGGCTGAATCCATCCTTTGAGGAGATGGAGGAGACAAAGGGTGCAATGCTTGGGGTTAGTACCAAAGTAAGCATTGCGTGATTTGAATTATAAGGCACAGCATTGGCTTATGTTGCACAGCAGCAAAATCCACAACAATGCTGTGGTTAAAAAACAACCATCAAGGAAACCATCATGGAATGCACAGTGAGCTGGACGGGCGCTGCGGGCACACGCTCAGGCATGGGTTTTATCGCCGAAACCGGCAGTGGCCACACGCTGGTGATGGACGGTGCCCCCGATCCTGCCCGGCCCGAAAACGGCGGCCAGAACCTAGCCCCACGCCCCATGGAAACCGTGCTGGCAGGCACCGGTGGCTGCACCGCCTACGACGTGGTGCTGATTTTGAAGCGTGGCCGCCACGATGTACGCGCTTGCAGCGTCAAACTGACCACCGAGCGCGCCAACACCGACCCCAAGGTGTTTACCAAAATCCACATGCACTTTACCGTGACCGGCAAAGACATCCCGCCCGGTGCCGTAGAGCGCGCCATTGCCATGAGCCACGACAAATACTGCTCGGCCAGCATCATGCTGGGCAAAACAGCCGACATCACCACCAGTTTTGACTTGGTGGCTGCTTGAATGAGCACCATTGCCCACAGCCTCCAACAGCTGCATGAACGCATCGCGCGCGCCTGCATTGCCGCAGGGCGCGAGCGCCACAGTGTGGCTCTGCTGGCGGTATCCAAAACCTTTGGCCCCGAAGCCGTGCGTGAGGCCGCCCACGCCGGACAATGCGCCTTTGGCGAGAATTACCTGCAAGAAGCCGTAGAAAAGATCGCCCTGCTGCGCAACGATGCCACGCTGGCCCAGCCCCTGCAATGGCATTGCATTGGCCCGGTGCAAAGCAACAAAACGCGGCTGGTGGCCGAATACTTTGACTGGATGCACACGGTGGATCGGCTCAAAATTGCACAACGCCTGTCCGAACAGCGCCCGGCACACCTGCCGCCGCTGCAAGTGTGTATTCAGGTCAATATGGATGGCGGGATAAACAAATCGGGTGTTTGCCCCGACGAGGCTTTGGCACTGGCCCAAGCCGTAGCCACCCTGCCCCGCTTGCAACTGCGCGGCCTGATGACCATCCCAGAACCTGCCCCAGAGTTTCACGCGCAGTATGCCGTTCACTTAGCGGCCAAAAATCTGTTCGAGCAGATCAAAAGCAGTGCCAGCGCCGGGTTAGAACAATGGGACACCCTGTCTTTAGGCATGACTGCCGACCTTGAAGCGGCCATTCTGGCCGGTAGCACCTTGGTGCGCGTAGGCAGCGGCATTTTTGGCCACCGGCATTAGCCATGCAAGCAGCGGGCGCAATTTTTCGACCCGATGTAATAATAAATTATCTACCCTATTTACTATATTGATAGCAAAAAGGCATAGCACCAACCGCCCGAAGCTTCGATTTTTTGCTGTACCCTGTCCTCTACTGATCGCGGATGCCCTGTGCGCCAGCGATTTTTTTTGTCACAGCAAAGCTGAATGTGGGCGAGCAAGAAAAGGCGCAGCAGTGAAGAAGGTAATGCACAGCGATATTGTTCTTGGCCAACCTATCGGGTTTTCCATCTACAACGAGGACGGCACCCTGCTTTTTCGCCGGGGATCGGTCATCCATATGCCCGACCAAATCTCGCGCTTGCTGGTGCGTGGTGCCCAATACAACGAAGCCGAAACTATCGACCCCCGCCCCTACGCCTCCAACGAACCGCCACCCGAACCAGTCTACGAAGACCCGCCCCCGTTTGACCACCTCAGCGGGTTGCTGCTCAACCTCAAGCACGTGTTGGGCACCACCCTCAAAAGTCCCGAACAAATAGACGTGGCCGCACGTATCGGCAAAATGGCCCAAGCCGTGCAAGCCATTTGCCATAAAGATGTGGACAGCGCTCTGGCGGCCCCTTCGGTAGATACCCATGTGCCCTACCTTGTAGCACACCAGATGATGGGGGCTGTACTCACCGAGCTAATTGCCCAAGGCAAGGGGCTAGATGCCACGCAGCGGTTGCCGCTGCTGTGCGCAGCCCTGACACGCGACATCGGACAAATCATGTTGCAGCCTGAATTGGACAAACACCCCGGTTATCTGCCTGACGATGTGCTCACACAAATGCGCCAGCACCCACAACGCAGTGCCCAATTGCTAGAACAAGCCGGGGTGACTGATCCAGTCTGGTTGGCCACTGTGCGCAGCCACCACGAACGCCCAGACGGCAAGGGCTATCCAGCAGGTCTGCGCGGCGAAGAACTGAGCCTAGGTGCCAAAATACTGGCTGTGTCTGACCGCTACAGCGCCATGACCAAAATGCGCCCCTATCGCGCCCAAGCCCACTTCCCACAAAACGCCCTGAAAGAAATCTACCTGAAAAAAGACACGGAAGTGGATGAAGAAATCGCTCGCATCCTGATCTCTAAGGTGGGGCTGCTCTCCCCCGGAACCTTGGTCAGACTCAGGTCGGGCGAGATTGCCGTGGTCAAAAGCCCCACCGTCAAATCGGACGCTGCGATTGTCTATAGCGTTTATGGCAAAACTGGCATGATTTTGACCACACCCGCACGCCGTGACACCTCACAGCCGGGCTGCGAAATTATCGGTCTGGTGCCGTTTTCTGAATGCCAGACGGCTGTCGTCTCCATCCGGCAAGTCTGGGCCGGTTAAGCACGCCCACATTTACGCCATTGAAGCCCGAAGGGACTCGCCATGAAAATGAATCTACCGGTCACCGGACAGGAACAACGCTTCTCTGCTGACAAGAGCATGGTCACCAAGACCAACACCAAAGGCATCATCACCTTTGCCAACCAAGATTTTGTCGAGGTCAGTGGCTTTTCGGAAGAAGAACTGGTCGGCAAAAACCACAATTTGATCCGGCACCCGGACATGCCGCCGGTGGCCTTTGAGATCATGTGGAAAACCTTAAAACGTGGCCTACCGTGGCGCGGCATCGTCAAGAACCGCTGCAAGAACGGCGACCATTATTGGGTCGATGCCCGCATCGTGCCCATCAAGAAAAACGGTGAGGTCACTGGCTATATGTCGGTGCGTAGCTGCCCCACTCGCGAAGATGTGGCAGCCGCCGAAGCGGCCTACGAAAGCGCCAAGAGCCGCCCCGAAATCCTGAAAGAAGATTTGTCGCCGGGCTGGAAAAAACACCTGTCGATCAAAAACGGGATTCCTCTGTGGATTGCGTTTGTCACCCTGCTGATGATTGGCGGTGGCGTTTTGGGCATTACTGGCCTCAATTTGTCCAAGGCGGATATTCAGGCGCTTTATCACAAAGAAATGGTGCCCGTGCAGGCCATCCAGCGCATCAACTTTTTAATGGCCGACAACCGCACCCAGCTGGCACTGGCCCTCAATTTTAAGTTTGGTGCCCACTCGGATGTGGTGCTCAACAATGGCGCAGGCAATAACCACATGCAGGCCATTGCCACCAACAAGAGCGAAATCAACCGTCTCTGGGCCAGCTATATCGGCCAAGTCACCGATGCCAAAGAGCAGCAACTGGCCAGCACCTACATCCAAGCCCGTAACCGTTATGTCGATGAGGGGCTGACACAAGCGAGCCAAGCGGTGGAGGAGGAAGACTACCTACAAGCGCAGCGGGTGTTTTTTAACCAAGTCAATCCCCTGTACGACACGGCCAATACCCACGCCTCGGCGTTATTGGCCTACCTGTCTGAGCGCGCCCACAACAAACTGGTAGACACCACCGAACGCGGTGAGTTAATTTTCAAAATGGCCGTGGCAGGTATTACCCTGAGCTGCTTGGTGCTGATCGTGGCCGGGTTCTTCTTCTTCCGCATTACGGCCCGCCCACTGGAAAAAGCGGTACTGGCCTTAGAGAACATTGCCGAAGGCAAACTGTCGGACAACGTCGATCCTTCCGGCTATGGCGAACCAGGGCGCGTGATGACCGCCGTGATGGCGACACAAATGCACCTGAAAGTGATGCTGCACGAAATCCGGCAATCGTCTGGCTCCATCCACCAGCAATGCAACCAGCTTAACCGGGTGATGATGGACTTGGCCGAGCACTCGGACGAGCAGCAAGAGCGCATCTACCAAACCGTCGATGCCGTCAAAGCCTCACGCACGGCCATGACGGCGATTGCTGGGCACATGGACGCCTTGCTAGAAGCCGTTCATGCTGGTGACAACGACAACGGCCACCCCGCGTTGATGGTACCAGTGCAGGCCGAAGCCCCCATGCCCGCTTTTGAGTTGATGCCCGCAGAACTGATGGCGGTGTTTGGCGACAGCCTGTCGCCACCAGCCCCCGCCCCAACACCAGAACCTGCCGCGCAGCCAGTCGTCGCACCGGCACCGAGCGCAGGGCCTACATTCACCCCCGCCCCCACCGATTTAGGCCCACAGGTGCAAACCGTGGCCAGCGAAGCGCGCAGCCAAGCGCTGGCGGTGGAAGAGGTGTCTAGTCAACTGCACCAAGTGGCACGGCTGATCGTACAAAACCGCGAAGACGTCCAAGGTGCTTGGGCCGCCTCGCAGCGGCTGGAGCACACCGCCCGCGAGTTGGACGCGCTGGTCAAGTATTTCGACTGAGCGGGCACAAAACGCCGATCAGTCCACGCGCTTGATCGGCACGTACAGGCTACCGCCGCCCTGCTGAAACTCTTCAGCCTTGGCGTGCAGGCCTTGCTCTA
>JAIESZ010000103.1 GCA_019745615.1 Burkholderiaceae bacterium | reverse complement strand
TCTTGGGCCATGACGATGGTGGCCTCTTTGCCATCGTCCCAAGTGAGCTGGTTGGCGTTAAGCTCTAAATCTATGAGTTGTCCATTCTTGTGGCGCATGGGCACGCTGTAGGAGATATTGCGCTCGCCAGCGGCCAGCCGTGCCCAAGCAGCGTGGATGCGTTGCAGGTTGTCGGGGTCGGTGGTGGTAAAGGACAGGATGTTTTTGTGCAGCAGCTCTGGGGCTGACCAGCCGATCATCTGGCAATAACTGGGGTTGACGTAAATGATGTCGCTACCCCGGCGCACATAAACCCCGCTGATGGTTTGCTCGATCATGTTGCGAAAGCGGGTTTCGCTTTCGAGCAGGGTGCTTTGGCTGCGGCGGATGTCGGTCAAATCTGTCCAAGCGATGATGGCCTCTTCTCCTACCAAGGCCATCGTGCCACGGGCGATGCGGCGGCTGCCGTCTTTGCAGCACAGGGCCAACTCTGGCGACTCGACTACGGTGCCAGTGCGGGCCTGTTGCAGGCTTTGCTCCCAGCCCAAGCGCAGTTCTTGCCGTGTTTGGGGGTCTGGATAGGCGCATTCAAACCATGCTGCCACTGTAGCGATATCTTGTGGGTTGTAGCCCAGCCATTGTTGGAATGCTTTGTTCAGGGTGCGCAGCTCGCCAGTGTCTAAGCTGTAGATCTGCATGGGTAGTGGCGATGCTTCAAACAACTCACTGAAACGGTGCTCTGACAGGCTGGCTTGCTCTTGGGCCGCGCGCAGGCGTTGGGCATTGCTCAGGTTGTGCAGCGCAAAAGACAGGTCGGAGGCCATCTCATTGAGTAGCAGCCGCTCGTCGTGCTCAAAGGTATTTTGGCTGTTGGCGTACAAACCAAAAACCCCGAATAACTGACCATCAGAGAACAGTGGCAGCAAAGCGCGTTGCCGGATGCCTTGCTGGCGCAAAAAGTCTAGCCAAGGGTCGGGGGAGAGGGGTTGCCCTTCAGGGACATCATAGACCTGCACTTCTCCATCGACCAAATTGGGCAGTGCGTTGCGAAAGGCACTGTCTGCTTGGGTGATGGTGTTGATGAGGCTAGGAAGGAGCTCTGGCGTGATGCCGTGGGTGCGGGCGAGCTGTAAGTGATGGTGGTGCTCGTGCGGTGTGCAGAGCGCCAAAAACAGCATCGGAAAGGTGCCGTGGGCTATCAGCCCTTGGTACAGCCGTTCTAGGAGATCGTCGCGGCTTTGTGCATACACCACGGCCCGGTTGGTGGTACTGAGCATTTCATAAAGGAGGGACAGACGCTGCACCTTACTGTCTGCTTGGATGCGCTCAATGCAATCGGCCACTTGCTGCACCACGCTGTCGAGCAGCGAGCCTTTTTCTGGCAGAAACTCTGGCGGTGGTGTGCCGTCGGGTGGGTTGGGGTACCAAACCTGCAACTGGCCTTGGGTTTGCCCATGAATGTACAAAATGCGCTCTTGTCGCTGCGTGGGCAACGGCTGCGGCAAGGGGCTGCCAAACTGGCCCCAAGTGCTTGTCAGCGTTACTTGTATCTGTGCGGGCTGTAAAAAAGCCGCTGGCAGTAGCCGGGTCACGCCTTCGAGGAGTTGGGGCAGTTGCAGGCCGGGGGTCTCTACCAGTTGGGCAATGGCGTGCAGGCAGCGCAACTCTTTGACGCGCTCGCCCAAGTTAAATACCAGAGTCTCGCGCTCCATGAGCATGCGCTGGTGCTCGGTGATGTCGCGCACTACCTGCACATAACCCCAGCCATGGCCGGGAATCTCTAGGGGGGTCAGGCTGCATTCGAGGATGCACTGGCCCTGCTGGCAATGGAGCTGTACGCCAAAGGCACTTTGTTTGCTCCCAAGGCGCTGGCAGACCGGGCAGTCTTGTGCAGCTACGCTGGCATCGTGAAATAGGCGGTGGCTGGACTGGTTGATCAGTGCTTCTGCGGCTTGTTGGCAATGCGTGGCAGCGGCGTGGTTGGCTTGGACGATCAGGCCGTGGCGGTCAATGACCAAGGTAGGATCGGGCACGGCATCGTAGGTGCTGGCGGTGCGCGCCAGCATACTGAACGGCTCGCGCAAGGTACTGTGTACCAAGGCCAAATAAACATGCCAATAGGCAAAAATCTTGAGCACATGGCCGATCAGATTGCTGGGCGCATACACGCTGACATAGCGGGTAAAAGCAAATTCTGCTGCCATCATCAGGGCTACGGCCAGCAGCAGGTTGATGAGCAATGGCTCTGACATACGGGCGCGGACGTGCCAAAACAGCCCCATCGCCACGGCCATCACGGTGATGATGGCGTACTCGGTATAAATTTTGAACGGTGTTAGCCCTTGGCCATCAATGTAGGCTTGCGGAAAATGCCCGGTGGCCACCGCCAGTATCGACAACAAGGCGGCACCACCAAAACCCAGATGCAGCCAGACAACCTGCACGCGGCGCATCAGCAGCAGGGGCGCACTGAGCAGTGCCAGCGCTTGCAGTCCGCGCGCAGCCAACCAGAGCTGGGTGGCTGGGTTGGCGCTGGTGGTGGGCAGCAGCTGCATCCCTTTGAATGCCACCAGATGGGCCAAGTCAATGGTGCCGCACCAGCCGATGGCGATGGCCACATAAACGGCAAAATGGTTGCGCGTAAAGCGCAGCGAGGTGGTAGCCACCACCATCGCTACGGCGCTAATGACGATGGAGAACAGCTCGGCCAGTGCATGAAACAGCAGGTAATTGACCCCTGTTGCCAGCCAGCAGATAAGGGCCATGAGCGAGGGCACCAGCAAACTCTGAACCAGCCGCTCCCAGCGTGTCGGGGTGCGCAAAAGAGCGCTAGAGTCCGGTGCATTGGGGTAGGTCATGGGTAGGGGTGTTTACCAAGGGCAATAGGTATGTCTGGCGGCGATAGCAAAAAGGTGTGCTGTATGCCATGAGATTATCCAGAACATACTACAGCGCGGGCCATAGATAAGATACGGTGCAGGACAATTGCCGGCATGAATTTATCTCATCAACCACTGTCTCTTGTTGTGCGCCGCTATGGGCGTGGCGCGGCGCTGTGCCTGCGCATGGTGCGCCCCGGTTTTTTGGTGATTACTGCGGTGGGGTGTGGCCTAGGTTTGGCCTGTGCCGCACAGGCCGGGGTAGCGTTGTCTGTGGGCAAGGCCGTAGCCACGCTGGTGCTGGCCTTGCTGGCCCATGCCGCCGCCAATGTACTCAATGACCATGAAGATGCCCGCAATGGCGCTGATGCTGCCAATACGCAAGGTTTGTTTCCGTTCACGGGGGGGTCGCGTTTGGTGCAGACCGGCGTGGTGCAGGTGCAAGACTTGCGGCGCTTGGCGCTGTGGCTGCTGGCGCTGTTGGTGCCGGGAGGGCTGTGGCTGGCTTGGCACAGTGGCGCTGGACTGGTGGCTATCGGATTGGCGGGGGTGTTTTTGGGTTGGGCTTATTCGGCACCACCGCTGGCGCTGATGTGCCGGGGCTTGGGCGAGCTGTCGGTGGCGCTGGCGTGGGTGTTGATCGTGCTGGGCGCTGACTATGTGCAGCGCGGCCATTTTGCCCTGTTGCCGCTGTGGGTGGCATTCAGTTATGGCCTGATGATTGCCAATATTTTGGTCGGCAATGCCTTTCCAGATGCTGTGGCCGATGCGCAGGTGGGCAAACGCACTTTGGCTGTGCGTTGGGGCTGGCGCGGTGCTGCTTGGCTGTACCTATGCTTGGCGCTGCTGGCGCATGGCTGGGTGCTGGGTCTGGTGTGGGCGCAGGCCCTGCCTATGGCGGCGGCATGGGCTTTGTTGGCGGCACCGCTGGCGTTGGCGGGGGCGGCGCAATTGCTGCGCTATGGCGCACAGCCGCAACGCCTGCGCCCAGCGCTGGTGCTGGGTATTGCCGCTGCCGTGGTGCATGGGCTGGCGCTGGCCGCCGGTTTGTGGTCGGCGGTGCCCTGAGAGCGCTAGCTCGGACAATCACCCCTTGTATTGCACCAAAAAATTTCCTAGAAAGAACGCCGTTTATGTCTATCCAATGGTTTCCCGGTCACATGCACCTGACGCGCAAGGCCATCGCTGAACGCATCAAAGATATTGATGTGGTGATTGAGGTGCTCGATGCCCGCCTGCCCGGCTCCAGTGCCAACCCGCTGCTGGCGGAACTGACCGGCCACAAGCCCACGCTCAAGGTGCTCAATAAGCAAGACGTGGCCGACCCCGAACGCACTGCGCTATGGTTAGATTGGTACAACGCCCAAAACGATACCGCCGCTGTGCCGCTGGACGCCTCCGATCCAGCCCCAGCGCGCAAGCTCATTGACGGTTGCCACCGACTGGCCCCAAACCGGGGCGGCATGGCCAAACCCATGCGCGTACTTATCTGCGGCGTGCCCAATGTGGGTAAATCTACCCTCATCAACACCCTGAGCAACAAGCGCCAAGCCAAAACGGGTGACGAGGCCGGTATCACCAAATTAGAGCAGCGCATCACGCTGGCCGATGATTTTTACCTCTGGGACACCCCTGGTATGCTCTGGCCGCGCATCAGCGTGCCCGAGACGGGCTACAACTTGGCCGCTAGCGGTGCTGTGGGGCGCAATGCCTACGACGAAGAGCTGGTAGTGCTGGAATTGCTGCGGCGCTTGCAGGCACGCTATGCGCCGCAGTTGGAGGCACGCTACAAGCTGGCCCTGCCTGTTGGGGCGGTAGCCGCCCTGCGCGATGATGAGCTGCTCGAAGCCATTGGCCGCAAGCGTGGTGCCATGATGGGGGGCGGGCGTGTCAACGTGCAAAAAGCGGCAGAAATTGTGCTGACCGATTTTCGCACCGCTGTGTTGGGCCGCATCACGCTGGAGACACCATCAGAGTTTGAGGCTTGGCGCGCCGCTGCTGCGGTGCAAGATGCCGAGCGCGAGGCCAAAAAGCAGGCGCGTGCTAGCAAAAAAAAGGGACGCAAGGCCCCTGAAGTGGTGTGACGCTCGCGCAAGCCCAAGGGCTTATTTGTCCTTGAGCTTGCCGCGTGGCACCACCGTGGTCACTGGCGGCATGGGCCGGTCAGAGCCCGAAGGTGCCTTGGGCAGCGAAGTATCTTTTTTAGGCTTTTTTGCCATTTTGTTGTTGTGTGTCTGACCTTTAGCCATGTGTTTCTCCGTGATGGTCTCAGAATGGAACCTTAGGTAGCGATGGTATGCGCAAAGCGCGCTCTGCGCTGGCATCGGCAGCCTGCTCAAAATTGCTGTGCCTGCGGTGGCGCAGGGAGCGACAATGGGGCACCATGAGAACCATTCTTCCTCTGCAACTGCTGGTGGCCCCCGCTCTGGATGACCCCCGCCCCCTGATCCTCTACCATGGCCGCCACTGCCCCGATGGCTTTGGTGCGGCATTGGCCGCTTGGCTCTATTACGGCGAGCGCGCCGAGCTGGTGGGCTTAGACCACGGCGATGTGCAAACTCTGGCCGATCTGCCCCCGGTGGCAGGCCGCGCCGTTTATATCCTCGACTTCTCTTTTAGCGTGGACATCATGCGCGGCATTGAGGAGCAAGCTGCCAAGTTGGTGATGCTCGACCACCATAAAAGCGCTGCCGAAAAGCTCACCGGCTTTGCCTGCCGCTGCGGTGTGGTTCACTTTGACATGCAAAAATCGGGTGCCCACTTGGCTTGGGAGTTTTTTCACCCCGACAAGCCGATGCCCGATTTGCTGCGCTACATCGAAGACCGCGACATCTGGAAATGGGAGTTTCCAGAAAGTTCGGCCTTCTTGTCGGCGCTGGACATGGAGCCGCAAGAGTTTGCCCATTGGCAAACGCTGTTGTCTTGGGGGCCACAAGAAAAAGCCGCATTTATCGCCCGTGGCGCAGCGATGGATGAAAAATACCGCAAGCTGTGCGCTGATTTGGCCGAAAACGCCCAGCCGCTGGTGTTTAACGGCATCAGTGGGCTGATGGTCAATGCCCCCGGCATGTTCCACAGCTTGGTGGGTGATATTTTGGCCAAGCAGTCGGGCACCTTTGCCCTGATGTGGAGTGCCGGTGCCAAGGGTGTCAAGGCGGGCCTGCGCTCGCGCAGTGCCTTTGACTGCATCCCTTTGGCCGAAAGCATGGGCGGCGGCGGCCATGCCCAAGCCTGCGGTTTTCGTATGGGCATTGAGCGCCTGCCGGAACTGCTCAGTGGCCACTTTAATGCGACCCCAGTAGCTTAAAAACCTGCCAAGGCCCCGCCAGTATGGTAGGGCTGGGGGGTCGAGATTATAGCTTTGCTCTACAAAAACGGCAGTGACAGGGGGCTGCCTTTTTTTTAGGCAAAGTGTAGCAAGCCAGTGTTGGCGCGGGTTTGCGGGGTGCTCTGGGCAGTTTCCCACAGAGTTATCCACAGTTTCTGGGTACAACCGTCCGCTGTATCCACAGCTTTACAAAACTCCTATATGAAATTCATATAAGAAGCCGGTATACTCCGCTTCCTATATGAACTCTACTTTGCGCATTCCGCTCAACGCCGCCCCCGAACAGGTGCAGCGCCTGCAAGCCTTGCAGCAAGGCTTTGCGCAGGTGTGCAATGCGTTGGCACCGTTGGTGCAGCAAACGCGCATCTGGAACCGGGTGGCCCTGCACCACTTGGCTTATCGGCAATTGCGTGAGCGTTTCCCAGAAATGGGCTCGCAGATGGTGTGCAATGCTATCTATTCGGTCTCGCGCAGCTGCCGCTTGGTGTTTCAGCACCCCAACAGCCCATTCCATCTGGCCCGCTTGGGCGATAAGCCCTTGCCGCTGCTGCGCTTTGCCGATACCTGCCCGGTGTACTTTGACCGCCATACCTTGAGCCTCAAGGCTGGGCAGTTGTCAATGTTCACCTTGGATGGTCGGATGCGCTTTCAGTTGGTGCTGCGCCCAGAAGACGAAACCGCCTTCCATGCCAGCAAGTTGCGCGAGATCGTGTTGGCGCGCCGTGCCGATGGCATCTATGAGCTGTCTTTTGTGCTGGTCGATCCTGAAGAACCTGTCGCCTCCAGTGCAGCCCCTGCTGCCGTGGATGCAGAAATTCCTGAATATGTGATGGTTGAAGAAGCGGTATGAACCCCAATAAACCCCCGTCTGAATTGCGCGCGGCCTTGGCCGATTTGCGCCCCTACTTTGTCCGCGCTGGCTGGTTTAGCTTGTTGTCGAGCCTGCTGGTGCTGGCCCCATCGGGCTACATGCTGGAAGTCTATGACCGCGTCGTCAACAGCCGCAGCCACATGACGCTATGGATGCTCACGCTATTGATTCTGGGCGTCTATGTGATGATGGAAGTGCTAGAGTGGGCGCGTGCTGAGATGCTGCGCGCCGCCAGCGTCGAGCTAGACCAGC
>JAIESZ010000235.1 GCA_019745615.1 Burkholderiaceae bacterium | reverse complement strand
GGCTGGCGCGCCCATTGGCTCAGTTGGCGGCAGGCGGTCTCTAGCACCCAATGGCCAATCGGCAAAATCAGGTCGGATTCTTCGGCCAGCGGAATAAACTGTGCGGGCGATACCATGCCCTTGGTTGGATGAATCCAGCGCACCAAGGCTTCAACACCCTGCATGCGGTCTTGCTCATCGACCTGCAATTGGTAGAACAGGCACAACTGCTCTTGCTCTACCGCCAAGCGCAAGTCGGTTTCTAGGCTAACCTTGGCTTCGAGGTGGGCTTGGATTTGTGGATCATAAAAACGGTAGGTGTTGCGCCCTTCATTTTTGGCCTGGTACATGGCTGCCTCCGCCTGCTTGAGCAGCTCATCAAGGCTTTGGCGCTGGGCATCAAACAGGGTAATGCCGATGCTGGCACTGACAAAGTAGGCTTGCCCTTCCAATGGCACTGGTTGGGCCAAACTTTGTGCGCATTCCAATACCACCTGCTCGGCCTCGTTGGCTGCCTGCTGGGATTGGTGGCTCAGGGCGGCCAATACAAAGCCGAATTTGTCGCCATCGAGTCTGGCTACAGTGTCATTGGCGCGTACGGTTTGGGCCAAGCGCTGGGCTACCTCTTGTAGCAATTGATCGCCCACACTATGGCCACGTGCATCATTGATGCGCTTAAAGCTATCCAAATCGAGCAACACCACGGCCCCATGCTGGCCGCTGCGCGCACAGCCATCCAAGGCCAGTTTGAGCCGCTCCATCAGCATACGGCGGTTTGGCAGTTGGGTGAGCACATCATAGAAAGCAAGGAGGTGTGCCTGTTCTTCGGCTTGGCGTTGGCGCTCAATGGCGTTGCGAAACACCAGCACGGCCCCAGCCAAGCGTCCCAGTTCGCCGGAGTCCTTGTCGTGCATAGCCTCTAGGCGCGGTAATGGAATCTCTTTGTGCTGACTGCCAGCCAAGGTGTGCAGCGCATCTGCAATGTCGATAAGGGCGTGGCTGGCGCGCCGAGCCAGGAGGTAACTGACCAGCAGCAGTACGCATATCGTGGCGATGCCTAACCACCACAGCTGCTGCGCTATGTGCGTAAAGGCTTGAAATTGGGCCAGATTGCGCTTTTGCGCACGTTGGGCCAGCAAGACACCAATGCGGCTAGAAAAGATAGAAAAATCTCGAAAATGTTGCCGCGCTTGGTTCGAGAAATCACGTGCCACGCTGGGGTTCACGGCCAGTACATCGGTAGACATGACGACAAAACGCCGATACAGCTCAAATTCTTGTTGCAAGCTCTTGGCACTGTCTTGGTTGGCATCGAGCACGAGCGCTGCCGAGTGGGTGAGTCGCTCTACCTGCTTGCTTAAGACGTCTAAGTCATCGACGATGGCTGTGTGCATACGGTATAGCTGCAACTCGTTGAGCGAGCCATTGAGCGCACCTTCTAACGCCGCAGTGGTGCGTTCCTCGATCAGGCCAATGTCACGTGAGAAGCTAGCGGCATTGGCCATTCCCTCTAAATCCTCATGCTGCGCACTGTGGGCTAGCTCAAATTGCTGGCGCATACTGGTCAAGGCACCATAAAACACCAACAAGGCCAGCAGTACCACCAGTGCCATTGGCAGCAGCAGGAATAACTGTAATCGGCGTCCCGTGTTCATGGAGCCCCCAGTTGCGTCAACAGCGCAGGCCAGTGTTGAGGCTCTATGCTGGCAAGGTATTCAAAACTGGGTTGGGCGGCACTGCCCAGTGGGCGAAAAATAATCAGCGCAGCTTCGGGCGGCAGGTAGTCCATCAGCTCGGCAATGTTAGGGCCGTGGGCTACCACCACGCGGTTGGTGCCAGCTTGGGGTACCTTCTCAGACAGCCAATGCTTGGTGCGGGCTATAGCGGGTTTTTTCTCAGATGTGGGCATGGTGGCGGTATAGCGCAGCATCGGGTCTACCTCTATCGGTTTGCCAAAAACGCGTTCCGCACTTTCTTGCGCCCGGCAAAAGGGGCTGCTGATGACGGTGGTGTACGGAACGCGAACGCTGCGCACAAAGCGCCCAATTTGATCGAGCTGGGCTCGGCCAGCATCAGTCAGCGGGCGCTGGCTGGCGCAATGGTCAAGCCTGACCGGAATTTGGTCTGGAAAGTGCGCATCGGTGGCACCGTGGCGCATGTAAACCACCAAACCACCCCGACGCAAGAGGTCAATGTGGTCTTTATCTGCTTTTACTACCTGAAAGCGCGTTGCTGTAGCGGCCTGCACATCGGCGGCCCAAACGCCACCTGTGGCCAGCAGGGCCGTCAACACCCCAAGACAGAGCCGTCCGAAGGCGCTGGAGCGATGTCTAGTTGTGTTGTGCATAAATATTCCTTGTGCTTAGGGCCAGACAGGTCGCCCGGCCAGCTCCAGCCAGCGTAGTTTGTAACAACGCAAAGTGTACTGAATCAATCTCCTGCAAGTTACAGGGATTCAGGCTGTTTAGCCGGACTCCTTGGGTACACTGCAATACACCCCGGCACCGTGGTGAAAGCGGTACGGTTTTTTTTGGTCCACTTGTTTTCAAGGAGTAAGCACAATGGGTCTGTTTGACATGTTCAAGAGCGATTCGGGCGACAAAATGACGCCCCACTTGGCTTTTGCCACCAGCCTGATCTACATGATGTCTGCCGATGGCGAGATTGATCATGAAGAAATCGGGCATCTGCTGTCAGTGTTGGGCGGCTCCGATCAAGGCAATGGTTCCATTGGTGTGGGCGCGCAAAACCAAGCCCTGCTCGATAGCGCAGTGAAATACCGCCGCAAAAACTCGATTGACACCTTCTTGCAAGAAGCAGCACCACTGCTGAGTGATGCACAAAAAATGTGCATCTTGGTCAACCTGATCGACTCTTCGCTGGTTGATGGTCAGCCTGAGCCAGAAGAGCAGGCGCTGTTTGGTAAGTTCTTGCAAGCGTTTGGGGTCTCTGAAGCGCGCTTCCGCCCCTTCTTTGAGATCATTGTGCTCAAAAACGACCGCACGGTGTTTACCAACCAAAACCACCCCAAGAACGACCCTAGCTACCAAGTCAAGTTGTCACTGCCGTCCTAAGTCTTTTGTGCATGGTCGGGGCTGGGATAATGCAGCCCTATGGCCATGTTCGCGGAAGGCATCCTGAAACTCCACTGGGATCAATCGGTACCAGTCAATCTAGCGCGCATCGCCCGCAGCATGGGTGTTGCTGTGCGCCTGAGCGATACGCTGCAAGCCTGTGCGCAGCTAGATATTAGCCTGCAAAATCAGGCCGTTATTACCCTTGGCAAAGAGCAAAGCATTGTGCGCCAGCGCTATGGCGTGGCCCACGCCTTGGGCCATGTGGCCTTGCACCATTTGCGGCCAGGGCACCAGCGCCTGATTGATGTGTCGGACAATTTTGGTGTTGATGCCCACCAGCGCAGCGAAACCGAAGCCAATCAATTCGCCTTAGCGCTGCTCATGCCGAGCGACGCCTTGCGTCAGCGCGTGCAGGAGTTGCGGATGGCCGATTTGGACGATTTAGCGCGCCTGTTTGAAGTGTCATCCATTCTGGTCAAGCAGCGCATGGCCGATTTAAGCCTACACTTTAACCGTCCACTGGCTTTGCAGCGTGATCCTTGGCACTGGAGCGACGAAGATTAAAGGCTGCGTGCGCCTACCACTGCCCAGGGTTGGGCTGGCGCTGGCGCACTGCCGCTTGGAGCAGGGCCACGCTGTCTGGGCGCTGCCCCCGCGCAGCAAAATCGACAGCACGCAGGCCAAGCTGGTTTTTGAGCAACGGGTCGGCCCCCTCATCAAGTAGCAGGTGTAGCACGGCCATGCTGCCGTATTGCGCTGCCATCATCAAGGGCGTGGTGTCGTTAGGCGAGGCGGCATCAATATAGGCATGGTGCTCCAGCAGCAGCGCCACCATCTGCTCCTGCGCTGGCTGGTCTTTAGAAGCTGCATAGTGCAGCGGCGTCCAGCCGGTTTTATTGACATCGGCACCGCGTTCAATCAACAGCCGGGCGGCATCTATATGCCCTTGCAGGGCGGCCATCATCAGCGGGCTTTCGCCGTGGACGTTGCGCACTTCTACATTGACACGGGGAGCGGCCACCAACGCAGCAAAAGCGTGCAAAGAACCCAGTTGCAACGCCAGCACCATGCCTGTTTGCCCTTTGTTGTTGCGGGTGTTCGGATCCATGCCCCGGCGCAACAGGGTTTGCAGTGTGTCCGCATCATCACGGTGGATAGCCCGGAAAAATTCGTCATGGGCACCGGCCTGCGCGCCTGATGCCAGCAGGGCACAGACGGCGGTGGCGGTAGTCAAAAATGAGCGGCGGATCATGCGAGTCATCATAAAAATCACCTGAAATTTTAAGAAAATTGTAGTGGGGCAAACCCTCAAAAGAGAGGTGCCAAGAAAAATCCCAAGCCGTGGTGGCGATGCTAAGACGGTCAAATATGCTAGAATATTAGGGTTTTGCCGACTGTCAGACGCCGTTTCCTTGGGCACTACAGCAAAGTGGCAAAGCCAATCCCAAACCAGCCCATTCAAGGTGTTGTTGCCCGTAACAAGGCGGCAAATGTCGGGCTGGGTTTCAGACCTAACCTTTGGAAAAATACCATGTCCGTTACTATGCGCGAAATGCTGGAAGCCGGTGTCCACTTCGGTCACCAAACCCGCTTCTGGAACCCCAAGATGGCCCCGTTCATCTTCGGTCACCGCAACAAGATTCACATTATCAACTTGGAAAAGTCCCTGCCCCTGTTGCAGGACGCAGCCAAGTTTGCCAAGCAATTGTCGGCCAATGGCGGCACCGTTTTGATGGTCGGCACCAAGCGCCAAGCCCGTGACACCATCGCCGCTGAAGCCGCACGCGCTGGCGTGCCTTTCGTCAACCAACGCTGGTTGGGCGGTATGTTGACTAACTTCAAGACCGTCAAGACCTCGATCAAGCGTCTCAAGGACATGAAGGCCCAGCAAGAAACTGGTCTGGAAGCCATGAGCAAGAAAGAGCAACTGATGTTTGCTCGCGAAATCGACAAGCTGGAAAAAGACATCGGCGGCATCCAAGACATGACCGCCCTGCCCGATGCCATTTTCGTCATCGACGTTGGCTTCCACAAGATTGCTATCGCTGAAGCCAAGAAGCTGGGTATCCCGCTGATCGGTGTGGTCGATACCAACCACTCGCCCGATGGCATCGGTTACGTCATCCCCGGTAACGACGACTCCGCCAAGGCCGTTGATCTGTATGCCCGCGTGATTGCAGACGCCATCATCGAAGGCCGCGCTAGCGCCGCAGAAGATGTGGTTCGCGCTGTGGCAGCCCCTGAAGGCACCGACGAGTTTGTCGAAGTGCAAGACGCCGCTGCCTGATTGGCAAGCCCGGCCGCGCTCAATGCGCTAAAAAGCGGGGCTCATTTAGCCCCCTTTTTTTATCTCGAATCCACCGAACTGAATACGGAGAAAACAAATGGCTGCAATTACCGCTAGCATGGTCGCTGAACTGCGCGCTAAAACCGATGCCCCCATGATGGAATGCAAAAAAGCCCTGACCGAAGCCGATGGCGACATGGCCAAGGCCGAAGAGCTGCTGCGCGTCAAGTTGGGCACCAAGGCTGGTAAGGCCGCTTCGCGCATCACCGCTGAAGGCGTGGTGGCCGTTCACATTGAAGGCAATGTGGGTGGTTTGGTTGAAGTCAACAGCGAAACCGACTTCGTGAGCAAGAACGACAGCTTCATCGCTATGGCCAATGCCGCAGCCAAGCTGGTGGCACAACACAACCCCGCTGATGTGGCCGCTTTGGGCGCTCTGCCCTACGAGCAAGACAGCTTTGGCCCCACTTTGGAAGATGTGCGTAAGGGCCTGATCGGCAAGATCGGTGAGAACATGTCTTTCCGCCGCTTCAAGCAGTTCTCTGGTGCCAACCAACTGGCTTCTTACTTGCACGGCTCGCGCATTGGTGTGGTGGTGGAGTTTGAAGGTGACGCTGTGGCCGCTAAGGATGTGGCCATGCACGTTGCTGCCATGAAGCCTGTGGCTTTGACCAGCGCTGAAGTGCCCGCTGATCTGATCGAAAAAGAGCGTAGCGTGGCCACCGCCAAGGCTGCTGAAGACAAGGTCAAGGCTTTGGCTGAAGGCAAAGCCGTGCAATCTGACGAAATCGTTGCCAAGCGCATCGAAGGCGGCGTGCAAAAGTACCTGAAAGAAGTCTCGTTGGCCGACCAAGTGTTTGTCAAGGCTGCCGATGGTAAGCAAACCGTGGCCCAGATGCTCAAGGCTGCCAACACCACCGTTAAGGGCTTTACCCTGTACGTGGTGGGCGAAGGCATCGAGAAGAAGGTTGACGATTTTGCTGCCGAAGTGGCCGCTCAAGTAGCCGCTGCTAAAGCTGCTGCTTAATTGTTGATCTGCCCCCTCCATTTTTCTTTTCATCATTACCCCTTACGGAGAATTCCCCATGACCCTCGCAACACCGGCCTACAAGCGCATCCTGCTCAAGTTGTCGGGCGAGGCCCTGATGGGCGATGATGCCTTTGGCATCAACCGAGCCACCATTGATCGCATGGTCTCTGAAGTGGCTGAAGTCACGGCGATGGGGGTAGAGGTGGCAGTGGTGATTGGTGGGGGTAACATCTTCCGTGGTGTGGCTGGTGGTTCTGCGGGCATGGACCGCGCCACCGCCGACTACATGGGTATGCTGGCCACGGTCATGAATGCTTTGGCTTTGGCCGATGCCATGGAGCGCCAAGGCCTGACGGCCCGCGTGATGTCGGCCATCTCGATTGAGCAGGTGGTGGAGCCTTATGTGCGTCCCAAAGCCTTGCAATACCTCGAAGAAGGCAAGGTGGTGGTGTTTGCCGCCGGTACCGGCAACCCCTTCTTTACCACCGATACAGCAGCGGCGCTGCGTGGTGCGGAAATTGGTGCCGAGCTGGTGCTCAAGGCCACCAAGGTGGACGGTGTGTATTCTGCTGATCCACACAAAGACCCCACCGCTACACGCTACACCCAATTGAGCTTTGATGAGGCGATGGTGCGCAATCTGGGCATCATGGATGCTACCGCCTTTGCCCTGTGCCGCGACCAGAAACTGCCCGTGAAGGTGTTTTCCATCATCAAGCCCGGTGCCCTCAAGCGGGTGGTGCTGGGCGAGGATGAAGGCACGCTGGTTTACGCTTGACGTGTGGGCCTGTGGTGCCGCGTTGTGTGGCAGGCTGGCCCATATTGCATTTGAGGAAACAACATGACGATTGCCGATACCAAGAAAAC
>JAIESZ010000172.1 GCA_019745615.1 Burkholderiaceae bacterium | reverse complement strand
AGCAGGGCTTCGAGGCCGCGCCCCAAGCCCTTGGGTTTTTTCGTTGCCATCGGGCTTAATCTTTCGTTGCGATGAGGGTTTGCAGCAAGGCCAGCCCTTCGGGCCAGTCACCGAGGCCAGAATCGGCATTCAGGTGGCCGCGTTCGCCTGCCTCCACATACTGGGCACCCCAAGCATCGGCCAATGCCTGTGCGTGGGCGGCACTGCCATAGGGATCATTGCGGCTGGCTACCAACACAGCTGGGAAGGGCAGCAGCTGGCGGGCGATGGGTGCCCAGCCGGGCAGTTGCTGGCGCAAGTCCGGGCGCTCTACGTCTGGTGGGGCCACCAGCAGGGCACCTTGCACCTTGCGGGCATCGGGCGAGTGGGCCGCCCACCACGCTACCAGTAGGCAGGCCAAACTATGCGCCACCAGCACCACCGGGCCGGGGCTATCGACCACCACTTCTTGCAATCGAGCACTCCAGTCGCCGCGCAAGGGGCGTTGCCAGTCGTGTTGTTCAAGGCGTTCGTAGCCGTACAGGTGCTCCCAACGAGTTTGCCAGTGATCGGGGCCAGAGTTCTGCCAGCCGGGCAGGGTGAGGATGTGGGGAGAGTTGGTCACGGCTTAGGGGTGTTTTTTATCCACTAATGAGCCAAGCAAATTTCTGCGCAATCAAACGCTCACGCTCGGCAATGAAATCTTCGTAGCGTTCCAACGCCCACAAGGCCCGGTCTTTGGGAATCAGGTGTAGATCGAGGTAGGCGTTGTCTTTGTTTTCAAACCAATCGGTGGGAGTCATGTCGCTTTTACCTCCAGCACCATTCTCGGCACGGGTCAGAAGCATACAGTTCGCTAACCGGTTGCGTGCCTCGTCACGGTACTTCATCACTGGCCGTCCGGTGTCTGGGCTTTTGATCTTCACTGCCTTGAGTCGGCTTTGTGGAAAAATATGATCCACTTGGGGCAGGTGGTTATCGTAGGCTGGCACATGGCTAAAGCTGGGATACCAGAGATTGAAGATCAGGTGGATGGTTTTGGAACCATAGCCCATGCCAAAAAAACGTTCAGAGGTGATCTCTAGGCTGCGCCCCTGTGAACGAATCACGGCGTAGCCTTCTTTGTCATCAAAACCCTGTAGCTCTTTGAACCGCTTGACCAGCGCATCAATCACCCGATCCGACTGGCCGCCAAAAGCACCCGCCAGCAGGGTGCGTACCAGAAAATTAGCTACGTTCTTTGCCACTTTCCATGCCGCCGGAAAGTGGTGACAAACGTAAATCAGTGGGATCAGCGCCAGATACGACGGCAGGGCTTTGTCACACTGGATGTAGGTCTTGCCACGCACAAAATCGGCCACCGCTTGAATAGAGGCACTCAAGGTATCCCATTGGGCCTCAATTGCTTCACGCACGCCGGGTTTGCGGAATTTGGCCACTTCATACGGTGCGCCTTGGTTCAACAGAACAAGGCAAGTCTTCAGAACAAAGTCACGGTCAAATGCAAAACCGTGGCGGTTGAGCTTTTCCAGCAGTTCTTCCATGCGGTTGTCTGCCACATCCCACGTAGCATTGAGCAAAGAGAACAGTAAGTCAGATTTTTCCAATTTGGTGCCACCGGAATTGGCACGGATAAACACCTCCACGACATCGTCTTCGGTGTACAGGGCCGGGTTGTCGATGCTGTCCAACTCTTGGTAGGTGATGGACTCATCCATCTTGAAGGTGCGGTCTATCAGATCGAGGTTGCTTTCAATCTGGTCTTTTTCTGCATCGCTCAATGCCCGATCAGCATCGAGTTCAAGATCGTGAACCAACTCCCGTTTACGCCGCGTGGTAAACACCAAATCTTTGAACTTGACCCACGGAAAATGGGCAGAAACGGTCGGTAAAAAGGCAAAGCGGTACTTGATGTCGTCAGGCAGGGCTGCCGTGCCACTAAGCACATCGACGTGCAGTTCACGCCCAGAAAAACTGCCACACAGACCAATGAACAGGCTTTGCAGGCGCTGCTGACCATCGAGCACCAAGCATTTCTTTTTATCGTCTTCGGGCACATAAAAATCGCTCAGTTTGAGCGATGGATGCCAGTTGTCGATGAACTTGCGCCGCCGGATGCTGCTGGTGGTTTTCCAAACCAGAAGCGTACTGATCGGGTACTCGCGCAGAATGGAGTCGAACAGGCGGCAAATCTGCTCCTCGCTCCAAACAAAAGGACGCTGAATGTTCGGAAGCCAGAAACCGCCGTCTTCATCGGGGTTGTTCAGGTAGCCAACGATTTTGCGGATGGTCTGTGTTTTATTTTTCAATCAGGCTCTCCCAGCGGCTGCTGCTTTCTTCGCCACCATCTTGCGCCCTTTAGCCTTGGCCGGAACAGCCACACCCACCCGCACCATCATCTCGCGGGCAAACTGCACAAACGCTTGGCTGCCTTTGGCCGCAGGGTCAAACACCACACCGGGCAAGCCGTGGCTGGGGGCTTCGGCCAAGCGAACGTTGCGCGGAATCACGGTTTGGAACACCTTGTCGCCAAAATGGGCCTGCAATTGCTCACTGACCTGCTGTTGCAACGTGGTGCGCGGGTCAAACATCACGCGCAGCAATCCAATGATCTGCAAGTCGGGATTAAGGTTGGCGCGCACTTGGGTGATGGTGTGCAGCAGGTCGGTCACGCCCTCTAGGGCAAAGTATTCGCACTGCATCGGCACCACGACACCGTGGGCAGCACACAGGCCATTGAGCGTGAGGATAGACAACGAGGGTGGGCAGTCCACCAGCACAAAGTCGTACTCGGCGGCGGCTTGGGCCAGTGCTGCTTTGAGGCGCTGGTCGCGCTGGGGCAGCGAGACCAGTTCGATCTCAGCCCCAGCCAGCTCGCGGTTCGCTCCGAGCACATGGTAGCCACAAGCAGGTGCTGCCACGGCGGCCTCGGCCACGGTAGCCTCGCCCATCAGTACGTCATAGACCGACAGGGGCAGCTCGCGCTTGTCCACGCCCGAACCCATCGTGGCATTGCCTTGGGGGTCGAGATCGACCAGCAGCACCCGCTGGCCTAACTGGGCCAGCCCGGCGGCTAAATTAACGGTAGTGGTGGTCTTGCCCACGCCACCCTTTTGGTTAGCAACACAAAAAATATGGGACATGGCGATTTACCTTGAAAAAGCGAGTTTGAAGCCAAAGCCGATGAGCAGCATTCCGGCGGTTTTTTCCAGCACACGGCCAATCAGTGGATTGGCGCGCAGCCGGGCGGCCAAATGGTGGGTGAGCAGCACCACAATCAGCCCATAGGCCAAAGTGAGCAGCGCAATGGTCAGTGCCATGATGCCAAAGGTGAGCAGCCCCTGATGGTGGGCCGGATCCACAAACAGCGGAAAGAACGCCATGTAAAACACTATCGCCTTTGGATTGAGCAGGGTAATCAGCGCCCCTTGGCGAAAGTAATGGCGCGGTTGCATCACCAGCACTGGGGGTGCGCCCGGTGGGGCCGTGAGCATCTTCCAGCCTAGCCACGCCAGATAAGCGGCCCCCAGCCACTGCACCGCCTGAAAAGCGGTCGGATAGGTAGCCAACAGCGCAGCCACACCAGCCACGGCCAGCCACATCAGCACCTGATCGGCGGCCATCACGCCCAAGGTGGTAGCCAACCCGGCGCGCACGCCGCCTTTGCCCGTGGCAGTAATCAAGGCCAAATTGCCCGGCCCCGGAATAGCCAAAAACACGATGATGGCGACGACAAAAGCGCCATAGTCGGCAATGCCAGCCATACGAATCAGACCGTGGCGGCCAAGCGCAACCAGACAATGCAGCGCTCGGCATCCAGCCCCGGCACCGTCAATGGTTCCACGTGAAACACTTGCACCTCGGCAGGCAGGGCGTCAATTTCATCTTGGGGGTGTTTGCCTTTCATCGCCAGCCAAATACTTTGCGGCCCCAAGGCAGCACGCGACCAAGAAGTGAAGTCGGGCAGCGAGGCAAAAGCGCGGCAACTGACCACATCAAACGGCCCAGCCAAGGACTCCACGCGGGCATGGATGCCGTGCAGATTCGGTAGCTTGAGTGCCACCGCCGCTTGTTGAATAAAGGCGGCCTTCTTGGCTACGGTATCCACGCAACTCACGTCCAGTGCCGGGCAGCAAATGGCAAACACCACACCCGGCAAACCACCGCCGGAGCCGACATCCAACAGGCGCGGGGCCGTATTACCGACAGCAGCCAAGGTAGCCAGATGCCGCTGCAAGGGGGCCACGGCAGCCAGACTATCAAGCAGGTGGTGGGTGAGCATTTCTGCCGGGTTGCGCACCGCAGTCAGGTTGTACACCTTGTTCCACTTTTGCAGCAGCGCCATAAAGTCGAGCAATTGCTGCACTTGGGCATCGCTCAAAGTCAGGCCTAGCGCTTGTATACCTTGGCGCAGCGGTGTTTCCAGATTGGTGGTGCTCATGCGGCCTCCGGAGTGGTAGTGGTGGCAAAGCCCTTAAAGCCCCCCTTCTTCAAATGCACCATCAGCAACGAGATCGTGGCCGGGGTGATGCCTGAGATGCGCGAGGCTTGCCCCAAGGTTTCAGGGCGGTGCTTTTGCAGCTTCTGCCGCGCCTCAATGCTCAAGGCCGAAACTTGCATATAGTCCAACTCGGATGGCAGGCGCAGGTTTTCGTAATGGGCGGCGCGTTGCACTTCGCCTTTTTGCCGGTCGATATAGCCAGCATATTTGGCAGCAATTTCTACCTGCTCCAGCACCGCCTCGGTCAGATCGCCCAATGTTTCACGTGAAACATCGCTACTGGCGTATTTGCTGCCATCCATCTCCATCAGAGCCGCGTAAGAGACATTGGGGCGGCGCAGCAGCTCGAACAGGTTGTATTCGTGCTCAATGGCCTTGCCCAGCACGCGCTCAGACTCGGCAGCAGGCAAGATGCGCGGGTTGACCCAAGTGGCCTTCAGGCGTTCTGTTTCACGTGAAACCGCATCGCGCTTGCGGCTAAAGGCATCCCAGCGGGCATCATCCACCAAGCCCATTTGGCGGCCCTGCTCGGTCAGGCGCATATCTGCGTTGTCTTCGCGCAGTTGCAGGCGGAACTCAGCCCGGCTGGTAAACATACGATAGGGTTCGGTCACGCCCTTGGTAATCAGGTCATCCACCATCACCCCCAGATAGGCTTCATCGCGCCGGGGCAGCCAAGCGTCTTGGCCCCGGCATTGCAGCGCGGCGTTCAGACCGGCAAACAAGCCTTGGGCGGCGGCTTCTTCGTAGCCGGTGGTGCCGTTGATCTGCCCGGCAAAGAACAGACCTTGGATTTGTCGGGTCTCAAAGCTGCTCTTGAGCGCACGTGGGTCAAAGTAGTCGTATTCAATGGCGTAGCCGGGGCGCAGGATATGGGCGTTTTCTAGCCCCTTCATGCTGCGCACCAGTGCCAACTGGATATCAAACGGCAAGCTGGTGCTGATGCCGTTGGGGTAGAACTCGTGCGTGGTCAAGCCCTCAGGCTCCAGAAAAATCTGGTGGCTGTCTTTGTCGGCAAAGCGGTTGATTTTGTCTTCGACGCTGGGGCAGTAGCGCGGCCCCACGCCCTCAATCTTGCCGGTGAACATCGGGCTGCGGTCAAAACCGCTGCGGATGATGTCGTGCGTGCGCTCGTTGGTGTGCGTGATCCAACAGGGCATCTGCTGTGGGTGCATCGCTGCCTTGCCCATAAAACTGAACACCGGCACTGTGCCCTCGTTGCTGCCGCCCGGCATACCATCGCCGGGCTGCTCCGTGCATTGGGCAAAGTCAATCGTGCGGCCATCAATACGCGGCGGTGTGCCGGTTTTGAGGCGGGCTTGGGGCAGTTGCAGCTCTTTCAGGCGGGCCGACAGGCTGATGGCTGGAGGGTCGCCAGCACGGCCTGCGGCATAGTGGTTCAGGCCCACATGCACCTTGCCGTCCAGAAAGGTACCTGCCGTCAGTACCACCGTGCGGCTGCGAAAGCGCACACCAATTTGCGTCACGGCACCGACCACACGGTCACCCTCAACCATCAAATCGTCCACCGCCTGCTGAAACAGCCAAAGATTGGGCTGGTTTTCCAGCATACGGCGGATGGCAGCTTTGTACAGGATGCGGTCGGCCTGCGCCCGCGTGGCACGCACGGCGGGGCCTTTGCTGCTGTTAAGAATGCGGAATTGGATGCCACCCTCATCCGTGGCCAGCGCCATCGCACCGCCCAGAGCATCCACCTCTTTGACCAGATGGCCCTTGCCAATGCCGCCGATGCTGGGGTTGCAGCTCATCTGGCCCAAAGTCTCGATGTTGTGGGTAAGCAGCAAGGTTTGGCAACCCATGCGTGCAGCGGCCAGTGCCGCCTCGGTTCCGGCATGGCCGCCGCCAACGACGATGACATCGAATTCTTGGGGATAAAGCATGGACAGTCCTGCGCTGGGAGCTAGAGTAAAGGGGGCTGATTTTCCCACTTTTGCCGATTTAGGCGGGTGGAGTAGCCTGCGCTGCAAACGCGTGGCTTTGCAAGCCGGGTTGCGTTGTTCGGCCTCCCCGTGAAAATGCAACCATGTAGAGCCACCACCTTTTCCTGCAAAAATCTAGCCGCCTGCCCATGTGCCACATTCAGGCACCTGAGCCGTGCAATCTTGCGGGTCTCTCTTGAGCAAACACAGAAAGCGTTACATCATGCAAAGTCAATGGATCACACTGGAATCAAGCGACGGTTTTCTCTGCCCAGTCTGGGAAGCGGTACCTGAAGGCACTCCGCGCGGGGCTGTGGTGGTGTTGCAAGAAATTTTTGGCGTCAACAGCCACATCCGCGCCGTGGCCGAGCGCTTTGCCGCCCGTGGCTATCTGGCCGTGGCTCCGGCACTGTTTGCCCGCGTCCAGCCCAATGTCGATTTGGGCTACACCCCCGAAGATATGCAGGCTGGCTTTGCCCTGAAAACGTCGGTAGACCAGTTGCCGGGGGCAGGAATACTGCCTGACATCCAAGCCACTATTGACCATGCCGCAGCCCGCAGTGGCACTGCGGTGGGTATTGTTGGGTTTTGCTGGGGTGGCTTAATGGCTTGGCAAGCTGCTTGCGAACTGACAGGTCTGGCTGCTGCCGTCAGCTACTACGGTGGCGGTATGACCACCTCTGCCGAGGTAGCACGCCAGCCACGCTGCCCAGTACTCGCCCATTTTGCCAACCAAGACCAGTGGATTGCCCTAGACGGCGTGCAAGCCTTTGCGGCGGCCCACCCTGAGGTGCAATGCCATGTCTACGA
>JAIESZ010000169.1 GCA_019745615.1 Burkholderiaceae bacterium | reverse complement strand
ACAGCGGGGATAGCCTGGGCCTGAATAGGCGTGGGGGTATCGTAGCCTTGTTCGTGTACGGCCTTCAGAATGGCCGGGGCCAGATTCAATTCGTCAAATGTCATGGATGTCAGACGCGCCCATCCGGGCGCCGGGTATCGGCCTGTCGTGGCAACCTAAGAGCTGCCGAGCCAGTGTTTTAGGCCAATGAGGTTCAAGGGTGGGAGCCGGCAATGGCTTGCGTCGTCCCCAGCAAACTGCTGATATTGCCCACAACTGGAGTGTGCAACGGCGGCTATTGTCGCATGGGCCGATAATGGAGGCTTATTCGCAGAACCTTCTGCCCCTTTTTTTAGACCCAACCAGTACCGATGGCCCAATACGTCTATTCCATGAACCATGTCAGCAAGACCGTGCCGCCCAAGCGGCAGATCTTGAAAGACATCTCGTTGTCCTTTTTCCCCGGTGCCAAAATTGGCGTGCTGGGCCTCAACGGCTCGGGCAAATCTACCTTGCTCAAGATCATGGCGGGCGTAGACAAGGAAATCGAGGGCGAAGCCATCCCTATGGCGGGCCTGAAAATTGGTTATCTGCCGCAAGAGCCGCAGCTCAACCCTGAGCACACCGTGCGCGAGAGCGTAGAAGAGGCGATGGGCGAGGTCTTTGCCGCCAAAGCCAAGCTCGAAGAAGTCTATGCCGCCTACGGCGAAGAAGACGCCGACTTTGACGCCCTAGCTGCCGAGCAAGCCCGCCTCGAAGCCATCATCGCCACCGCAGGCACCGATTCTGAGCACCAATTAGAAATTGCTGCCGATGCCCTGCGCCTGCCACCGTGGGACGCCAAAGTGGGCGTGCTGTCGGGCGGTGAAAAGCGCCGCATTGCGCTGTGCCGCTTGCTGCTGTCCAAGCCCGACATGCTGCTGCTCGATGAGCCTACCAACCACTTGGACGCTGAATCGGTCGATTGGCTGGAGCAGTTTCTCAAGCGTTTCTCCGGCACCGTGGTGGCCATTACCCACGATCGCTACTTCCTCGACAACGCCGCCGAGTGGATTTTGGAGCTTGACCGGGGCCACGGCATCCCTTGGAAGGGCAACTACAGCACTTGGCTCGAAGGCAAGCAGTCGCGCCTTGAGTCCGAACAAAAGGGCGAAGAAGCCCGCGCCAAAGCCCTCAAGAAAGAGCTTGACTGGGTGCGTCAGAACCCCAAGGCTCGCCAAGCCAAGAGCAAGTCCCGTCTTGCACGCTTCGAAGAATTGAGCGATTTTGAATACCAAAAGCGCAACGAAACCCAGGAAATCTTCATTCCTGTGGCCGATCGTTTGGGCAATCAGGTGTTTGAGTTCCACAACGTCAGCAAGTCCTTTGGCGACCGCCTGCTGATTGACAACCTGAGCTTCAACATTCCAGCGGGTGCTATCGTCGGCATCATCGGCCCCAACGGTGCTGGTAAATCGACCCTGTTTAAACTGCTGGCAGGCAAAGAGCAGCCTGACAGCGGCGAAGTGGTGGTGGGTGCTACCGTCAAAATGGCCTTCGTCGATCAGCACCGTGATGTGCTAGAGAACGAAAAAACCGTTTGGGAAGACGTGTCGGGCGGTCTGGACATTCTCAATGTCGGCAAGTTCCAGATGGCCAGCCGCGCCTACTGTGGCCGCTTCAACTTCAATGGTGGCGACCAGCAAAAGAAGGTGGGTATGTTGTCGGGTGGTGAACGCGGGCGTTTGCATCTGGCCAAAACCCTGATTGCTGGCGGCAACGTGCTGTTGCTCGATGAACCTTCCAATGACTTGGACGTCGAAACCCTGCGCGCCCTTGAAGACGCGCTGCTGGAGTTTGCGGGCACCGTGCTGGTCATCAGCCATGATCGCTGGTTCTTGGATCGTATCGCTACGCACATTCTGGCCGCTGAAGGCGATAGCCAATGGACGTTCTTTGATGGCAACTACCAAGAGTACGAAGCCGACAAGAAAAAGCGCTTGGGCGATGAAGGCGCACGGCCCCACCGTATGCGTTTCAAAGCACTGAAGTAAATCCTCTGTTGCTCGCAGGAGCCCGGACTGAGAGTTTGTGACACGCCATGTCGGTACCCGTTTTCAACTCCCAGCCCGTGCTTCAAGCCTGTGTTCTTGAGGCGGTGCAGCACAGCCCCGCCTTGCTGGCACAGCTGTTGGCTGCCGCCAGCCAAAGCCTGAGCGATCAGGCACAAAGCAGCAGCGCCAGTGCGTCGGCCCGCCAGCAAGCGGGCGATGCTTTGCCCCTACTCCAAGCCCACGAGGCTACCCTGCACCGGGCTTACCCCTTGGCTCTGCTCGAATGCTTTGCGCAGGATCGAATGCCCGGCAGTGGTTCAACCCCACCCCAGTCATCCAGCGCCGCCATACTCGATCTTGACAGCTTGTCTTTGGTCGATGAGAAAGAACACCACGCCCAAGTGGAGCTGCAACGCGCCCAAGAGCAGGTGACCCATGCCACCGACGCCGTTCTGGCAGAGCTCAATGCCTTGGTCAGTGCCGCACAGGGATTGCCCCGTGTACAAGTCGAGCGCAACCCCTTGCGGCCAGAAAATTATCTGCGCGCCTTGCAACGGGTATTGAACGAATGCACCGATGTGCCAGCCGCTGTGCGCGAAACTTGGATGCAGCACCTGCTGCCCGCGCTGGGGGTTGCTTTGCGTGAGGTGTACCAACAAACAAGCCAGATATTGCGCCAACAAGGCATTGTTCCTGTGGGCTATGGCGTGGCATCGAGCCGCTATGCCAGCCAGTATGGCCCCAGCAGCCGCAGTGCTGACTTGGCCGACTCTGCCCAAGCCAGCTTAAACGCACAAGCAGCCCAAGCGCAAGAAGATGCACTGACGGCCAGTATCCTCCATCAATTGCTGCAAGGCGGTGCTGATCCTTACAGTACGTCGTCACCCACTTGGGAGTTGCCCGGCGGCTCTACCCTGTATAGCGGTATGTCACCCCTCCACCCTGCTGTGCAGGCTGCGCAGGTGGTGGCTCAGATGATGGACAACATCGCCCAAGATGGCCGTTTGCTCCCTGCTGTGCGACAAATTTTGCAGGGTATGGAACCCGCGATTGGTCAACTGGCAGGTCATGACGCCACGTTTTTTAGCAACCCCCAGCATCCGGCACGGCGTTTGTTGGATGAAGTCACTGAACGTAGCCTCGCCTTGGGGGCTGACAACACACCAGCATGGAGCCGTTTTATTGCCCTGCTCCAGCAGATTAACCGTTATCTGGCCCAGCAGGACACGCGCCAATCAGCTCCCTTTGCCACGGCACTGCAAACCCTAGAGCAGACTTGTGCCCAATGGGCGCAGCAAGACAAGCTGCCACCAGTGGCACCAACCACCGCAGTTGCGCAGCCCAGCCCATACCAGCGCTTGAGCCAAGAGGTGGCAGCCAATATCCGCAAACTGCCAAATACTGGTTCGGTGCCCACCGACATCATGCAATTTGCCACCGGCCCTTGGGCCCAAGTGATTGCCAAAGCACAACTGGCACAGCCCGATAGCCGCGATGGCGACCCCCACGGCTACCTCGCTTTAGTGCCTTTGCTATTTTGGAGCGTACGGCCGGGCATTGCCATCGACGAACGTCGGCAAATCACCCAAGCCGTGCCGGAGATGCTGCACACCTTACAACACGGTTTGATACGGTTTGGCTACCCTGCCCAAGAAACCGACCGCTTTCTCGCCAGACTGCAACAGCTCCATCGGCAAACGTTGGCTAACGCCCCGCCCGCTGTGCCCAGCAGCCATGCCGGCATGGAGGCCCGTCCTCCAGCTCCTGCGGTGCAAGCGAGTCCAGACGTCGATATCGAATTGGATATTGAGTTGGAGTCCGCCCACGGCATACCCCCCGAACTGGAGGCCATACCCAACCCAGCTCCCCCAGCTGTGGTTGTCGCACATGGGGACTTTCCTATGGGTACTTGGTTTGAGTTGCAAAGCAACCGACAGGTGATGCGCACCCAGCTGACTTGGGCTAGCCCCAAAGGCACCCTGTTTTTGTTTACTGGCCTTGACGGCAGCACACAATCTATGACGCGGCGTATCCGTGACCGCTTGCTGACCGAAGGCACTTTGCGTCCGCTGCCAGCCCCGTAAAAATAGGGCGGGATGCAAACCTATCATCTCGCAACAGACCATACAAAAATAGCACTTGCATTTGCAATCACCTTGCCTAGAATGCAATGGATGCTGCGTCGCAACATGGCTGTTTGTCTGACGCAGGCTGCGCGGTGCCTTTGTTTTTGGCCTTGCGGCCCCTATTCCCCTCTTCTTATTCATATCTTTTGGAGACCCTATGTCGCTGACCAACGAACAAATTCTGGCTGCCCACAAGGCCAACATCGAAACCCTGTTTGGCCTGACCAGCAAAGCATTTGAAGGCGTAGAAAAGCTCGTGGAGCTCAATGTCACTGCCTCCCGTGCTGCCCTGAATGAAGCGGCTAACCACTCCCAAGCATTCCTCAGCGTCAAAGATGCGCAAGAGTTGCTGGCTCTGCAAGCGGGCTTGTTCCAGCCCTTGGCCGAGAAGGCTGCTGCCTACAGCCGCCATTTGTACGACATCGCTTCGGGCACCAGCGCTGAATTTACCAAGACCTTGGAAGCCCAAACCGCAGAAGCACAGCAAAACTTTGCTACCTTGGTGGACAATGCCACCAAGAATGCCCCCGCTGGTACTGAGCCTGCGGTTGCTGTAGTTAAAAACGCCATCTCTGCGGCCACCAATGCCTTGGAATCGGTACAAAAGGCGGTCAAGCAAGCCTCTGAAGCGGCAGAGGCCAATTTCAACGCCGTGACTGCTTCGGCCATTGATGCCGCCAAGTCGGCCACGCCACGCAAGCGTTAATTTTTTCAGACACTCGCCTTGGCCCTGTGGTATGACTGGGCTGGGCCAGCACCCGTTGTCTCCTTGGGCTTCTCGACATTGGTTCTTGGAGCCCTTCAAGCCCAGTCGTCACTGGGCTTCTTTTTTGCTTGCCACTTATTGCGAATGGTTCGCGTTTTCGATATGATGGACTATCTTCTATCTACATGATCTTCCCATGCGACACATTTTTTCTGCGGTGGCAACGGCTTGTTTTGCCTTGATGGCTACTGGCGTTGCACAAGCCCAAGAACAGGTGCTCAACTTGTACTCGGCCCGCCACTACAGCACGGATGAAGCACTCTATACGGGCTTTACCAAAGCCACGGGCATCAAGATCAACCGGGTCGATGCCGACGATACGGGCATCTTGGCACGCCTCAAAGCAGAAGGCAGCGCCTCCCCCGCCGATGTGATTTTGCTGGTCGATGCAGCCCGCCTGTACCGTGGTGAAGTCGATGGCCTGTTCAAGCCCATCAAATCCAAAACGCTAGAGGAATTGATTCCAGCTACCCTGCGCAGCCAGCCCAGTGCCGATGGCAACACTGCTTGGTTTGGATTGTCCACCCGCGCCCGCCTGATCGTTTATAACAAGGTCAAGGTGCAAAAAAGCGATGTAGATACCTATGAAGAACTGGCCAGCCCGAAGAACAAAGGCAAGCTGTGTATTCGCTCTGGCTCCCATCCCTACAACCTGAGCTTGTTTGGTTCTATGGTGGAACATTTGGGCGAACAGGCCACCGAGACGTGGCTCAAGGGTGTGGTGGCCAATTTGGCGCGTCCACCCAAAGGCGGCGATACCGATCAGATCAAAGCCGTGGCCTCCGGAGAGTGCGATATTGCCGTCACCAACAGCTACTATCTGGCTCGCCTGCTGCGTTCTAGCAAACCCGAAGAAGTGGCTATCGCCAACAAGGTGGGGGTGGTGTTTCCAAACCAGCAAACTTGGGGTACGCATCTGAACATTGCGGGTGGTGCAGTGGCGCGTTATGCCAAAAACCAAGCCAACGCTGTCAAATTTCTCGAATACTTGGCTAGCCCAGAAGCGCAAAACTATTTTGCCAATGGCAACAATGAGTGGCCAGCGGCCAAAGGTGTTCATGTAGAAAATTCGGCCCTTAAGGCCATGACCGGTGGCGTGCCATTCAAGAGCGAGACCATCCCCATCAGTGCAGTGGGTGCCAACATGGGTACAGTGCAGCAAATGCTTGACCGTGTGGGCTTTCCATAAATAACGCGACGCTTGCTCGCCTTGATCCTAGCCCGGCCCGTCCGGGCTTTTTTGTGTCTGCACCGAGCTGGTACCGCAGCAGGGCATAATTTACGTTTACGTCAACGTTAAACCAAGGAGACAAACTGTGGAAATCAAAAATAACGTTTTTATTGTCACGGGCGGCGCATCTGGGCTGGGGGAAGGCACCGTCCGTATGCTGGCCGAGCAAGGCGGTAAGGTGGTGATTGCCGATGTGCAAACGGACAAAGGCCAAGCACTGGCCCAAGAGCTTGGCGCTACCTTTGTGTGCTGTGATGTGAGCCAAGAAGCCGACGCTCAGGCGGTGGTGGCTCAAGCCGTGGCACTGGGGCGTTTGTCGGGTTTGGTCAACTGTGCAGGCGTAGCCCCGGCAGAAAAAATGGTGGGCAAACAAGGCGCGCACAGCTTGGAGGGGTTTAGCAAAACCATCCAAATCAATTTGATTGGCACCTTTAACATGCTGCGCTTGGCGGCTGAAGCCATGTGCCAGAACGAACCCATTGCCAGCACCGGCGAGCGGGGCGTGTTGATTTCGACCGCCAGCATTGCCGCCTACGATGGCCAAATGGGCCAAGCAGCTTACAGCGCTTCGAAGGGCGGTATCGTCGCTATGACTTTGCCCATTGCACGCGATTTGGCGCGCAATGGCATTCGCAACATGACCATTGCCCCCGGCATTTTTGGCACCCCGATGATTTTTGGTATGCCCCAAGCCGTCCAAGACAGCTTGGCCGCAGGTGTGCCTTTCCCTAGCCGTCTGGGCACGCCGCAGGATTACGCCAAGCTGGTGCGGCATATTTTGGACAACGATATGCTCAATGGTGAAGTGATTCGCTTGGATGGTGCTATCCGTATGCCACCACGTTAAGCACAGACAAAAGCAATCCCCTGTGGGGCTCCACAGGGGATTGCACAACATAGTAGGCAGCGCAAAAACCAAAAAGCCCCATCAGCGAACTGATAGGGCCTTAAATTTTGGCGGAGTGGACGGGACTCGAACCCGCGACCCCCGGCGTGACAGGCCGGTATTCTAACCAACTGAACTACCA
>JAIESZ010000051.1 GCA_019745615.1 Burkholderiaceae bacterium | reverse complement strand
GCCAAAGGCGTGTTACCCTTCGCGCCCATGTCTAAATGGTTTTGCATCCTGTTGATTGCTTGCGCCAGCGCCCACGCGGCCCCTGGTGCAGCGCCCGCCGACGACGCAGTACAGGTTTTGAACGACAAAAGCCTGCTTAACCAAATCGTTGAACTCCAACACAACGTGGCAGAAAAAGCCCAAAGTAAACTCTCTGCGGTCGGGCAGAACGTCAGTCAGACTGCCTATCAAGTGGCCGATAGCACCGCCGAGCTGGTGATTAGCTCCATGGGATTTCTGGGCTTGCCGTACCGCCGTGGTGGCAACAGTGTCGAGACCGGATTCGATTGCAGTGGTTTTGTACGCGCCATGTACCAAGAAACGGTAGGTATGTTGTTGCCCCGTCGTGCCCGCGACCAAGCGGCCTCTACCCAAGTGATCGACAAAAGAGAGCTCAAACCCGGTGACTTGGTGTTCTTTAACACCATGCGCCGCGCTTTCAGCCATGTCGGTATCTACGTGGGTGATGGCAAGTTCATTCATTCGCCCCGCAGTGGCTCTGAAGTGCGTGTAGAAAACATGCGTGAAAGCTATTGGCTCAAGCGCTTTGATGGCGCACGCCGGGTAGCTGGCGCTGACGACAATACAACGCGCTACTGATATTGATATTCCCACTCCATTTCACGGGGTGGTGTCTGCCAGTTTGAAGACCCGTATCGCTTGTAGTAGATCATCGGCTTGCTGGCGCATGCCGGTTTTGGTTGATCTGTGTAATGCCAGTGGTTTGTTGTTGGCTGGCCGCCGTAATATTGGCGATGATATTGGCCACCTGTTGGATGCTATTGACTACTTCTTGCATCGTGGCACCTGCGTCGTTGACTAGCACCATGTCAGTGCCCACATTGACCGTGGCATTATCAATCAGAATTCTCGTGCTGCGGCTGCGGCTGCGGCGGTTGCAGCGCTCTGGGCTAAGTTGCCCACCTCAGACGCCACGACACCACCGCCCTGATCGCCTGCTCTAGCGGCTTCGACAGTTGCGTTGAGTGCCAATATTATTGGTTTGGAAAGCAAGGTGGTTTGCGCCACGGTGGCAGCAGAGAGCGCTAACCCATGGGCGTGATGAGCATAGGCCGTATTTTGTTGCACTGTGGTGGTTGTTTCTTCTAGCGTATGAGAGTGCTGTTGTAAAGCGCTGGCTTTCTGTTGATGTGTGTTCTCATAAAAAATGAAGAAAAAACTAATAACCTTCATGCTTTTCAGCACGAGTGCCGTGGTTGCTAGGATTTAACATTGTGCTCTTGGGTGTGGTGCTCAGGTGCTAGTACGGGTGTGTAACACTCAGTGACTAGATTTTCTTACGAGATTTTTCTTGTTTTTTGTGCCACAGGAGGTGCGGTATGTTTTCTATTTTAGGAACCCTTTTTGTCGGTTTGATTGTCGGGCTGATTGCCCGTGCCCTCAAGCCCGGTGATGACAAGCTAGGCTGGATCATGACCTCGATACTGGGGGTGGCAGGCTCGTTTGTCGCTTCTACCGTAGGTGCATTGCTGGGCTGGTACCGGCCCGGTCAGGCCGCAGGTTGGATTGCCTCGGTGTTGGGTGCGATGGCCTTGCTGCTCCTCTATAGCTTGATCAAGAAAAAAGACTGATGGTGATAAAAAACACTTTGCCCAGTGCCCATGTGTTGGCTGGGGCTGACCCTGCTTTGCAGGCAGCAGTGGAGCGCAGTAGGCGCTTGCTGCATCGGCGCGCGCTGATGGCTGCTGTGGCTAGCACGGTGCCAGTGCCTGGTCTCGATTGGGCTGTGGATGCGGCGCTGCTGTCGCGGCTGCTGCCGCAAATCAACGCCGAATTTGGCTTAACACCGCCCCAGATTGCCCAGCTTGACCCACACCAGCGCGAGCAGGTGCAAAAGGCGGTGGCTATGGTCGGTTCTGCGCTGATTGGCAAGTTGGTGACCCAAGATTTGGTGCTCAAAATGGCGCAAACGGTGGGCCTGCGCATGGGTGGCAAGCAATTAGCCAAATATGTGCCGCTGGCTGGGCAGGCGCTGGCGGCAGCGCTGGGCTACGCCACTCTGCGCTATTTGGGCGAGCAGCACCTGTGCGATTGCGTACAGGTAGCCAAAACGGCACAGCTTACCCTGCCAGCACCCACAGCGTGAGGGCCTTCTTAGAACACCGGGTTCTCTCCGGCAGGAATGTGCGCCGGTGACAACTGCAAAGGCAGCGGCGGCGCAGTGACTGGACTGGCGCAGGTTTGCGGATCACTGAAATAAGCGGCTGGCCCTTGCTGCTCTAGCCGTTGTAGGTAACAGGGATAGCGGGCAGCCCAGCTAAAGGCTTGTGTATCGGCTAACAGACCGGGCACATTAGCCACCTTGATCTCTTGCAGGTGCAGTTGTTGGCCTGCAGTAGCTAGCAATAAGCCCTCGGTCAGCAGCATGTCAGACAACAGGTAGTTGGCATAAGGGGCAGCAATGCCGATTTGCTGTACGGTGGCGTCTAGAGATATCGGTGCCAGCCGATCAATAGCGGCTGCGAGATCGGCCCGCTGTAGCACGGTTGGGTTGTGCTGTGCTGTGGGCAACAACCGTTGCACAGCGGCTTGTACGCCTTGTGTTACCGGGCGGCTGATGGACGTCATGCTCACGGGTTCTGGCAGCGCGGCAGGAAGATCGCGCAGCCGCTCTTGGAGCAGTTGGCGTGCTTGGGCCAGCTCGGCGACGTTCAGGGGCTGCAAGGTACAGGGAGGGGCCGCAGTGGGGCGCAATTGCTGACACAACACCCGATGCCAAAATTTTTGCCCCAATGCTTGGCCATAGGAGCTGTGCTCTCCGGCAATTTGCAAGCTACCGCCACCAATGTCCAAAATATGGCTGGTTTGTAGGCGTGCGCCCAGATTTTGCCGGGCAGCGGTGTAGCCATAGCTGCCTTCTACCGTTTGGGGAATCACCAACAACGCTACGCCGCTGTCAGCATATATTTGCTTGAGCGCCGATACGGTTTGTGCTGCCGATTGGCTCCATGCCAAGCGCCAAGCGGAGAAGCCCCCCGCCATGCGCTGGCAAGCCGGATCAAGTCGCGCTTGTAGGGGCAACTGGCGTAGCGCCGTGGCTGTGGGTACGATAATTTCCTGCAGTCCGCGCCCAGCCCACAGGGGGCTGAGGTAGTCAATATCTACACGGGCTGTGGCCGTACCGTGAGAGGCACCCACCCGTACGCCAGACGAACCGACATCAAAGGCGATGCGGCAGTCCTCCGTGGCATGGGCCGTGATGGCGGCCAGCCCAAGGCTACAGGCCCACAAATACGGGCGCAAACGCCGTGGTATCACAGGTGCAAATAACCCATCACGCCTGCCGCCAGCCCCAGCGCGGTGGAGCCATACACACCCAGCAGCATCCAGCGCTTGCGTGTCAGCAGGGCAATAGCGGCCAAGGCAATAGCCACTTGCAGCAGCGTTGTACCCATCGCCCAGCGGCCATGCACGTGCATTTCTAGCTCGCTCTTTTTGTTTGCGTCTTCAGCGGCCTGCTCTAACTTTTCAGCAGCGGCCTTGATTTCGACTTTTTCTTGCTGGTACCGGTCTACCGATTGGCGGAACTTTTCTTTATCTTCGCCAGAGGTCAGTGTGACCGACAGCTCGGCCAGATTTTGCTTGTTGCTCTTGGCTTGGTAGTAGTTCCATTGGTTGGAGGCGGCTGTTTTTTGAATGGACGCCTCGTTTTTGTACAGCAGCGCAGCATTTTGCGAATGCCCACCCATATAGCCGAACACGGCCCCAACGGTTGAAATAATGGCCGTTAGTACCGCCAGGCGCGACGTGAAATCATCGCCGCCATGATGGGCGACGTGCTCAACCTCATGGTCGTGCGGGCCATGAACGTGAAATCCACCACCAGACATGCAATTTCCTTAGAAACAAGACAGGGCTGGTATGGTAACAAGACCAGCGCACCCCTGTGCAAAAAGCCACTGGTTTGCTGGACAATCAGCACCTTTTGACTTGGAAAGAGCCCATCATGGCGTTTGCCGACCACTTGCAACAACTGCCCTCCATCAGCCATCTGGCCGCTCTGGAACTGCTCGACAGCGCCGGTAATGTGGCCGCCATCATCGAAAACAAACCCGGCAAGGCGGGTTCTTTGGCCGTGTATGCCGCCTTAGCTGCCCAGCATGGCCGGGTGGACGTGGCTGCTGCCGAGCAAGGGCTGGCGCTGTTTGCCGAACACACCGACGATGCCCGCGCCCATCCGGGCAAGCACCCGAACATCGACCGATTGTTCGCGGTGGTGGCGTCTGGGCAGGGCTATGCTGTGCGCTTGGTAACGCTTAATCCGGTGCCCGATACACCAGCACTTTGAGCGCCCGTTCGGGCGCTATGTCGGCAAACACCGGCGGATTGGCTACTTGTTCTACTAGCGTCAGTGTTGGAGCCAACTCTTGCATTTGCTCTTGCAAAAACGCTAGGCCTAGTTCTGGTGCATTCAGACAAAGTAGTGCATGACCGCCGGGGGCCAGCAGATCGGGCAAGCGGCGCATCAGGCGGGCGTAATCTTTGGTAGCGATAAAACTGCCCTTTTGGTAGCTGGGTGGATCGACAATTACCAACCCGTAGGGGCCACTGCGGCCAATCTTGCCCCACGAGCTAAAGATGTCATGGCCCAAAAAACTGGCCCCAGCCGTCAGACCATTGAGTTGGTGGTTTTGCTGCCCTACGGACAAGGCACCCCGTGCCATGTCCACATTGACCACTTGGGCTGCCCCCGCTTGCAAGGCGACCACAGAAAAAGCACAGGTATAGGCAAAAAGATTAAGCACCTTGAGTCTGGGCCGTGCTGCCACATGCGTGCGCACCCAGTGGCGGCCTTCGGCCATGTCTAAAAACAGGCCGTGGTTCTGTCCCCGCAACACGTGTACTCGAAATCGGGCACCGTTTTCTGTCACGGTATGGGGTTCTGGCACGCTACCGGCCATGAGTCGGGTGTCAGCGTGGCCGTCGGCCCGGCATTGAAATACCCAATTCAAGGGTTGGTCTGGGGCCAGTTGCTGCCAGCGTTGCTGCAAAGCGCTGCCGAGCAAGGACAACACATCTTCGGCCACCGGCTGAAAACTGGTGAGCACCCAGACCGGCGGATAGGCATCTAGTGCCCACTGTTCACAACCGGGGTAAAGCCCACCCCGGCCATGAAAGATGCGCTGGGCATCTTGGGGTAAGGGAAGGGTAGCAATGGCATCGAGTAGGGCTTGCATAGGGGTTGTGTCCGTAAGGTGGTAGTAGGATGGTACCAAATGAAACTTACATGAATTTTATCTAACAAATTCTTTCAAATAAAACCAAAATAAACAAAAAATAGCTTGTCTGGAGCTAAAGCGTGATGTAAATCCCTGACAACAAGCAACTCTAGTTGCAACTGCATTACCAATGCTCAACCAAGTCTGCACCCACAAAGACCAGACTGAAGTTGTAGAAGCATCGATGCCTTAGACCCATACCCAAAGCCGAGCTTGATTTCACCACTGGGAGAAGCTGGGTGCTGAAGACTCCTGTAACGTAAACACGTTTTTACTCCACTGCATCGTCAAAGTAGCCTCCGGATATTGTCTAAAATGCCACTTTCCGGAAGGGATTTATTCATGGTGAAACGCATTCCAGTGGCTTTGGCCACCGCATTGCTTGCAATGTGTGCCTTGCAGCCAGTGGCTGCGCAGCCGTCTAGGGCTAGAGCCACCGCTGATGTGGATTTAAGTGTTCGTCTAAAAGAAGTACAGGCCAACCCAACACTGGAGCAAAACCTGTTCAAACTAGGTCGCAAGGTAGCAGGCGTTTGTCTGCATTGCCACGGTGAGGGTGGCAACAGTATGAACCCTGACATTCCGAATTTGGCTGGACAAAACCCAGCCTATTTGTTAGAGCAGCTGCGTTTGTTTGCCACGGGCCAGCGCCGCAATGAGTTCATGGAAGGCATGATCAAATCCATGGATAGTGACGAAAAGATCGGCATGGTGTTGTTTTATTCGGCCCAAGCCGTCAAGCACAAACCTGCCACCAATCTGCCTTTGGTAGACAAAGGCAACGCGGTCTACCAAAAACAATGCGTGACCTGCCACGGTGCCAATGGCTTAGGCAATGAGAAGATTGCACGTATTGCAGGCCAGCAGCCGGGTTATTTGCGCAAAATGCTAGACCGCTACCGCACAGCCCAATCTGGCCCATTGGCACAATCGATCATGACGCCAACGGCGCGCGGCTTGAGCGACGCCGATGTGCAAGCCGTGGTGGCGTTTGTCAGCGCCATACCTTAAAAAATCGCCTAGAGGCTGTACCCTTGCCCTGAGGTTTAGGTGGCAGCCTCTAGGCCTTGGGCAAAATGGGTTTGCATGGCCTGCGTGGCAGCGCCAGCATCATGGGCAGTAATGGCCGCCAAAATGGTGCGGTGTTCGCGCAACGAGTCTTCCATGCGGCCCTGTTTAAATAAAGAGTTGTGCCGGTTGAGCTTCATGACTTTGCGCAAATCGCTCACTACTTGACTGCGCCAGCGGTTGTCAGCCAACTCTAAGACCAACATATGAAACTGCTCATTGAGTGCAAAAAAGCGCTCGCGGTCATGCACTGCCTGCTCTAAACGGGTGTGCAGCTCTTGCAAACTCTGCAATTGGGCCGCATTGGCTTGGCGCGCCACGACCCCCGCTGCATCGCTTTCTAGCAAACTGAGCAGGTGGTACACATCGCGCAGGTCTTTTTCTGACATCTCGGTCACGTAGGCACCCCGGCGCACCTTCATCGTTACCAGCCCTTCAGCGGCCAACACTTTGAGGGCTTCACGCAGCGGCGTGCGACTGATGCCAAATTCTTCGGCAATTTTGAGTTCATCAATCCAGTTGCCAGGCTCTAGCTCGCGGCGGAAAATTCGCTGGCGCAGTTGCTCGGCCACTTCTTCGTAGAGCGCGCGGGGGGTCAGGGTGAGGGCAGACATAGGTGCAATGGTACCGAAAAAAACTATAAATTAATAATTACGGATGCGGTACACTCACCATCATCGTGCGGGCCTGCGAAGCATTGCGAGCGAGCCAGCCACTCTCTTAGCGAACGGAGACCATGCCCATGAGCAGCCCTAACGAAAATTCTGACAACGC
>JAIESZ010000120.1 GCA_019745615.1 Burkholderiaceae bacterium | reverse complement strand
ATCTCAGCGGCACTGCGCTTGGGCTCGTGCTTGTCATCCATCTTCACGCCGGTGGGGATGCCCCGGCCATTGTCGGTCACGCTGATGGAATTGTCGGTGTGGATGGTGACGACGATATCGTCGCAATGCCCGGCCAGCGCCTCGTCAATCGAGTTGTCCACCACTTCAAACACCAGATGGTGCAGTCCGGTGCCATCGGAGGTGTCGCCAATGTACATGCCGGGACGCTTGCGCACCGCTTCTAGCCCTTCCAAAATAGTGATAGCCCCCTCGCCATAGCCCTCACTGGCCCCTGCCTGATGGGCATCAATCTTGGTGACGGCGGGGAGGGTGTTGCCGTTATCTTCGGGCAGGGAATGTTCAGCGGTCATGGGGTCAGCCTTGGCAATGCGGGAGAAACCGGAGAGGTCACAATAGGGAAAAAATCAAAGCGCCGCCAGCACCCTACAACAGCAGTGCTGGCGGCCAGAAACAAGCATAACGGTGCGCAGAGCGGCGCTCAAGACACCGCCACCGTTTTAGATACGCATAGGCATCACGACATACTTGAAGCTGTCGTTATCGGGGATGGTCAGCAGCGCCGAGCTGTTGCCGTCTTGCAACTGCACCTTCACCATGTCTTGGCCCATGCTGGTCAAGACGTCGATCAGGTAGGTGACGTTAAAGCCGATCTCGATGGCATCGCCACTGTAGTCAATATCGAGCTCATCCATCGCCTCTTCTTGTTCGGCGTTGTTGCTAGCCACGCGCAGCACGCCTGGCTCTAGGTTCAGGCGCACACCCTTGAACTTCTCGCTGGTCATGATGGCAGTGCGTTGCAGACAGGCCAGCAGCGGTGCGCGACCCAAGGTGACGCTGTTGTGGTGGTTTTTCGGGATGACGCGGTTGTAATCTGGGAATTTGCCCTCGACCAGCTTGGTGACAAACTCCATCGCACCAAAGCTGAATTTGGCTTGGTTGTGCGCAAAGCACATTTGCAGCGCGCCATCGGCATCACTGAGCAGGCGTTGCAATTCAATCACTGTCTTGCGCGGCAAGATGACCTCTTGCTTGGGCACTTCCACATCCAGCGTGGCGCTGGCAAAGGCCAAGCGGTGGCCATCGGTAGCCACGAGGCTCAGAGTGTTGCCCTCGGCCACAAACAAAATACCGTTCAAGTAGTAGCGGATGTCTTGCACCGCCATGGCAAAAGCCACCTGCCCCAGCAGGTTTTTGAGTGTTTTTTGCGGCACGCTAAAGGTGGGGCCGAAGCTGGCCGCCTCTTGCACCAGCGGAAAATCCTCTGCTGGCAAGGTCTGCAAAGTAAAGCGGCTCTTGCCGCCCTTGAGCACCAGCTTGCTCTGGCTGTTTTCAATAGCCACGGTTTGGTCGCTGGGCATGGTGCGCAAAATGTCGATCAACTTGCGTGCATTCACGGTGGTGGCAAAGTCACCGGTATCGCCGCCCAATTCTGCCGTAGTGCGAATTTGGATTTCCAGATCGCTGGTGGTCAGTTGCAAGGCATTGCCAGTCTTGCGCAGGAGCACATTGGCCAAAATGGGCAGCGTATTGCGGCGCTCCACGATACCCGCCACCGACTGCAACACCGCCAGCAATTTGTCTTGGGGAGCTTTTAAAACGATCATCCGTGTGTGCGTGAACCCTCGGCCTTCGGGCCAAGGAGGTAAAAAACAAGCAACGTGCCGCGTTGCTTGCTGTGGTGGCGTACCTGTCACGTCCATTTTTGCCACCTGTTGATAACCATAACCGCCATTGCACTGCCCTGCGTGGCAATGGCAATGCGGTATACCTTGCACAGCACCTTGCGCCATGCTCTACGTGTAAGTTCGTCATAAGATATGACGCCTCACAGCATGATACATTTGCTAGCTGCCATGTCCCAAGCCCGCCGCCAGACATACCGCCCGGCAGGCGGGTGAAATCCCTTTCCTGAGAGAGACGAGACCTCATGAAGATTCACGAATACCAAGGCAAGGAAATCTTGCGTCAGTTTGGTGTGCCCGTTCCCCGTGGCATTCCTGCTTTTACCGTACAAGAAGCGGTAGAAGCCGCACAAAAACTCGGCGGCCCCGTGTGGGTTGTCAAAGCCCAAATCCACGCCGGTGGCCGTGGCAAGGGCGGCGGCGTTAAGGTAGCCAAGACCATTGACGACGTCAAGCGCATTGCTGGTGAAATCTTGGGTATGCAGCTCAAGACCCACCAAACTGGCCCCGAAGGCCAAAAAGTGCGTCGCCTGTACATCGAAGACGGTGCCGACATCCAGAAGGAATACTACGTTTCCATCGTGACCGACCGCGCCACGCAAAAGCTGGCTTTCATCGCTTCGAGCGAAGGCGGTATGGACATCGAGGAAGTGGCCCACTCCACCCCCGAAAAAATCGTCACCGAGTTCATTGACCCGCTGACTGGTTTGGGTGAAGAGCAAGCCACCAAGATCGCCAATGGCATCGGCCTGCCCGCCGAGTCCACCGCCCAAGCCGTAGACATCTTCCAAAAGCTCTACAAGTGCTACATGGATACCGATGCCTCCTTGGTCGAGATCAACCCGCTCAACCGCGACAGCAAGAACAACCTGATCGCCTTGGACGCTAAGTTCAACTTTGACGCCAACGCGCTGTTCCGCCACCCCGAAATCGTGGCCTACCGCGATCTGGACGAAGAAGATCCGGCTGAAGTTGAAGCCTCCAAGTTCGATCTGGCCTACATCAGCCTCGATGGCAACATCGGCTGCTTGGTCAACGGTGCTGGTTTGGCTATGGCCACCATGGACACCATCAAGCTGTTTGGCGGCGAGCCAGCCAACTTCTTGGACGTGGGCGGCGGCGCTACCGCTGAGAAGGTGACTGAAGCCTTCAAGATCATGCTCAAGAACGAAAACGTCAAGGGCATCTTGGTCAACATCTTCGGCGGCATCATGAAGTGCGACACCATCGCCACTGGCGTGATTACTGCTTGCAAGGCTGTGAACCTGTCCGTGCCGCTGGTCGTGCGCATGAAGGGCACCAACGAAGAGCTGGGCAAAAAGCTGCTGGCCGAATCGGGCCTGCCGATCATTGCCGCTGACACCATGGCCGAAGCCGCGACCAAAATCGTCGCTGCCGTCAAGTAATGACCTTGGGGACAGATCTTTAGCTCTGTCCCCAACTGACTAGAACGCTAGGACAAGAAACATGTCGATCTATATCAACAAAGACACCAAGGTCATCACCCAAGGCATCACGGGCAAGACTGGCCAGTTCCACACCGAAAAGTGCCAGGAATACGCTAACGGCCAAAACTGCTTCGTCGCAGGCGTGAACCCCAAGAAGGCTGGCGAGTCGATCTTCAACATCCCAATCTACGCCTCCGTCAAAGAAGCAGCCACACAAACTGGCGCTACCGTGTCGGTGATCTACGTGCCCCCAGCAGGCGCTGCGGCCGCCATCTGGGAAGCTGTTGAGGCTGATCTGGACTTGGCCATTTGCATCACTGAAGGCATCCCTGTCAAGGACATGCTCGAAGTGCGCAACCGCATGAAGGCCAAAGAAGCCGCAGGCGGCAAGAAGACCCTGCTGCTGGGCCCCAACTGCCCCGGCATCATCACCCCCGAAGAAATCAAGATCGGCATCATGCCCGGTCACATCCACCGCAAGGGCCGCATTGGCGTGGTCTCGCGTTCGGGTACCCTGACTTATGAAGCCGTGGCCATGCTGACTGAAGTCGGTCTGGGTCAATCGACTGCTGTCGGTATTGGTGGCGACCCCATCAATGGCCTCAAGCATATCGACGTGATGCGCGCCTTCAACGACGATCCCGACACCGACGCCGTCATCATGATTGGTGAAATCGGTGGCCCCGACGAAGCTGAAGCCGCTCGCTGGTGCAAAGACAACATGAAGAAGCCTATCGTTGGCTTTATCGCTGGTGTGACTGCCCCTCCCGGCAAGCGCATGGGCCATGCTGGTGCGCTGATCTCTGGCGGTGCCGACACCGCCGATGCCAAGCTGGCCATCATGGAAGAATGCGGCTTTGTCATTACCCGCAATCCTTCTGAACTGGGCAAACTGCTTAAGGCACAACTGAAGTAAGCAGGGCCTTGCCTGACACGCTGGCCCTGTGCCCGGTGTCTGCACCAACAAAGCGTCTGTGGCCTGCGTGCCTCAGGCGCTTTGTTGTTTCTGCGGGCTAAATGGGTGACCGCTTGGTCTATCATTGAACCTGCCTGCGTTCCCACACCACCCGCTTCGGCTTCGCCTGAACCTTGGGCAACCCTACCAGACAAATGAAATACGCGTTCAGCGCCTGCACCGACCAAGGTCGTGTCCGCAGCAACAATGAAGATGCCGTTAGTATCGACCATCAGGCCCAAGTGGTCGTGCTGGCCGATGGCATGGGAGGCTACAACGCCGGAGAGGTGGCCAGCCACATGGCTACCGAGCTCATCCGCACCCAAATGGCCCGCTGGCTAGCACAAGCGGCCCAGCCGCTGCAAAGCGAACAGGTGCGCCAAGCGCTGGAGTCTTGTGTCGAACACGCCAATCTGGCCATCTTTCAGGCTGCGCAAAACCATGCCCAATATTCGGGCATGGGCACTACGGTAGTGGCCAGCGTGTTGTGGGACGACCAACTGATGCTGGCCCATGTGGGTGACTCGCGCTGCTACCGCCTGCGCGCCGGTCAGTTGTTGCAAATTACCCGCGACCACTCTTGGCTGCAAGAGCAAATAGATGCCGGGCTGATTACCCCAGAACAGGCTGCCCAATCAGGCCAGCGCAATCTGGTCACGCGGGCTTTAGGGGTTGAAGAGGATGTGCTGGTTGAGAGCAATGGGTTTACCGTAGAACCCCACGACTTGTTCCTCTTGTGCTCCGACGGTCTGAGTGAAATGGTGCATGACACCGACCTGAGCAACATTTTGAACACCGAGGCCACGCTAGAAGAAAAAACCCAGCAGTTGGTCGATGCAGCCAACGCCCACGGTGGCCGCGACAATATCAGCGTCGTGCTGATTTATGCTGATGGCTCCCTGCCTGCCCGCAAACGCAGCTTGGTGTCACGCCTACTGGGCACAGCATGAAGCGCACGACTCCATTTTTCATGGCACATTGCGTGCTTTCCACCCCCTCCATTACCAACCAACTCACCAACCGCAGGAACAGGCCATGCCCAAACTGATCGTCTCGATCGACGGCGTAGTCATCAAAGAATTGCAGCTCACCAAAGATCGCACTGCGCTCGGTCGGCGGCCCTATAACGACATCGTCATTGACAACCTTGCCATCAGTGGTGAACATGCCGTATTGCATATGCACCCCAGCGGCGTGGAGGTTGAAGACCTAGAAAGCACCAACGGCACCTATGTCAATGGCAAGGCGGTACAGCGCCAGTGGCTGCATGGCGGTGACGTGATTGAGCTGGGCAAATACAAAATTCGTTTTCTGGATGAGAACGAGGCCGAAGACTATGCCAAAACCATGGTGTTCAAGCCGGGTATGGTGCCGCCCATCTTGCCCCCGCGCAACCGTGCCGCGCCTCTGGTAGCCAATCCAGCGACGCAGGCAGCCCCCTTAGAGCACAGTGCCAACATTCGTGTCTTGTCGGGGGCGGCGGCGGGTAGAGACGTCCCCCTGACCAAAGTGGTAACCACCATTGGCAAACCGGGGGTGGCGGTAGCGGCTATCACCCGGCGTCATCATGGGTATGTCTTGGCCCATGTGGAAGGCCCAGACACCCCGACACACAACGGTGTACACATCGGCACCGAGCCGGTACCGCTGCACCACGGCGATGTGCTCGAACTGGCGGGCACTGAGATGCAATTTTTGCAAACCTGATAGCGCACACGCACCCTAGCAATCGATTTGCTCGGGCGCTAAAAACACCTGCGCATACTGGCGGTACACCTGCTGGCGTACAAACACCTCGTACAGATCGGGGTCGATGTGGCCGCGCTCTTTGAAGCCGTGCAAGATGTCTAATGCCTGAGACAGCGGCATGCCCGTTTTGTAGGGACGGTCATGGGCGGTGAGGGCCTCAAAAATGTCGGCAATGCCCATCATGCGCGCCTGCCAGCTCATTTGCTCGCGCTTGAGTCCACGCGGGTAGCCGGTGCCGTCCATGCGCTCATGGTGGCCGCCAGCGTATTCGGGCACATTTTGCAAATGCTGGGGCCAAGGCAGGCTTTGTAGCATTTTGATCGTGGCTACGATGTGGTGGTTGATGATCTCGCGCTCTGCCGTATTGAGCGTGCCCGCACGCACCATCAGGTTGTCCATCTCATCGCCGGTGAGCAGCAGGGCCTCTTGACCAGAGGGGGTTTGCCAGCGGTAGCTGCGGCCAATCTGGCGCACGCGCTGCACATCAGCCTCGACCATGCGCTCGCCGCCAATGTTGGCGCGGCGCAAAAAGTCGCGGTCGGCATCGCATTGCGCCGCAAAGGCGGTGTATTCGGCTTGGGCTTGGGCGGCATCCGTGCCTTGGGCAATGGCCTGCCACTGGCGCACCAAAGCATCACGCTTAATCACTTCCCAGCGGGTATCGACTTCATGGATGCGGTCGTGCAGCGTTTGCAGCTTGGTAGCTTTGTCTACCACATGCACTGGGGTGGTGACTTTGCCGCAGTCGTGCAGCAGGGCGGCAATACGCAGTTCGTAAAAATCTTTGTCGCTCAAACGCACCTGCGCCAGCGGCCCCTCTTGCGTGGCATTGACGGCTTGGGCCAGCATCATGGTGAGTTCGGGCACGCGCTGGCAGTGGCCGCCGGTGTAAGGCGATTTGTCATCAATCGCCACGTTAATGGCTTGGATAAAACCTTCAAACAACGCTTCTACTTGGTGCAGCAGTTGCCGGTTGTTGAGCACGATGGCCGCTTGCGAGGCCAGCGATTCGGCCAAGCGCTGGTCAGCCTGTGAGAAGACGCAGACTTGGCCGCTATCGGGGTCGAGGGCATTGAGCAGTTGCAAGACACCAATCAGCGCGCCCTCGTGGTTTTTCATGGGCACCGTCAGGAACGACTGCGAGCGGTAGCCAGTGCGCTGGTCAAAAGCGCGGGTGCCAGAAAAATCAAACCCCTCGGCGGCATAAGCATCGGGGATGTTGACCGTCTGGCCGGTGTTGGCGGCAAAAGCGGC
>JAIESZ010000343.1 GCA_019745615.1 Burkholderiaceae bacterium | reverse complement strand
CAGCAGGCCCCTGAGCGTATCGCTGCGCTGCACCAGCGCTTTACCGCCTTGCACCACAGTTTGCGCCGCAACACTTCTGTTTTAGCTGCCGATGCCATCCGACAAGTTCTCGCTGCCTGAGCAGCACTGTTTACCGTGGCATCCGCCCGGCTTAGTGGCCGGGGTGGATGAGGCTGGGCGCGGCCCCTTGGCCGGGCCGGTGGTGGCTGCTGCCGTTATTTTGGACGATCTGTATCCGATTGCTGGTTTGGCCGACTCCAAAAAGCTCACTGCCACCCGGCGCGAGGCGCTGTTTGATGAAATCCGCGCCAAGGCCCTGTGTTGCAGCATTGCCCAAGCCAGCGTCGAAGAAATCGAGCGCCTGAATATTTTGCAGGCCACCTTATTGGCGATGCGCCGTGCGGTACTGGGGTTGCGTCTCAAGCCTGCGATGGCGCTGGTCGATGGCAACCGCTTGCCTCAACTTGATATGCCCGCCGAGGCCATTGTCAAGGGCGATGCCTTGGTTCCTGCAATTTCGGCAGCCTCCATTTTGGCTAAGGTGTTTCGGGATCGCTGGTGTGTCCAAGCCGATGCCCAGTATCCGCAATATGGCTTTGCCCTGCACAAGGGCTATGGCACGGCGGCCCATCTGGCAGCTTTGCAAGAACATGGCCCTTGCCCACTGCACCGCAGCTCTTTTGCCCCGGTGGCTAAGGCCCAACGGGCGTCTGCCAGCCTACCCAACGTTTTATGACCGCTCCTTCCGTCACCCATATCCAATCGCGCGATAACGCCCTGCTCAAAGATTTGCGCCGTCTGGCCCAAGACAGCACCGCTTATCGCAAGCAGGGCCGGGTGTGGTTGGAGGGCGATCATCTCTGCCGCGCCGCTTTGGCCCGTGGCTTGCGCCCAGCAATAGCGGTGTTTACTGAATCCTCTTGGCCGGTAGCACCCCCACCTTGGGTACAGGGTGCTGGCCGGGTGGTGGTGCTGGCCGACGCCCTGTTTGCCGACATCAGCGGCTTAGAGTCCCCCGCGCAGATGGGCTATGTGATGGATTACGCTGCTGCCCCTGCGGTGTTGCCTGATGCGCCCACGGTGGTGCTAGACCGGGTGCAAGATGCGGGCAATGTCGGTTCTATTTTGCGCAGTGCTGCTGCCTTTGGCTTTGTGCAGGTGTTGGCACTCAAGGGCACAGCGGCGCTGTGGGCACCCAAAGTGCTGCGCGCCGGTATGGGGGCCCATTTTGGTTTGCGCCTGATCGAGGGCTTGCCGCCAGAGGCTTTGGATGCCTTGCAAATGCCCTTGATTGTCACCAGTTCGCACCAAGGCGCGCTCATCCAGCAGCAAGCCTTGCCTTGGCCCTGTGCGTGGGCCTTGGGCCACGAAGGCCAAGGGGTGGGTGATGCCGTGGCCGCCCGTGCAGCCTTGTCGGTGCGCATTGCCCAGCCCGGCGGCGAAGAGTCGCTCAATGTGGCCGCAGCGGCAGCCATCTGCTTGCACGCCAGCGCCGTGGCGGCCTTTGCCCCCGCTTCAGCCATTTAACGCTGCGGGTTTTCCCTGCAACTGTCATGGGAAAATCATTGCCATTGGCTATAATGGGCGGCTTTTACGCATCCCTTACGCCTAGCGCAGCTTCATAGCCGACCCCCACAAGAGCTTTTGCATGAGACCCATCCTGTCTCCTGCTCCGCTGGGCGTGCCCGTAACCAAACCGGAGAACCCAGTGCTTTTGTCTCTACAGGGAACCTTCCCGCCCGCCATTCTGGCGCTCGCAGACGGCACGGTCTTTATCGGCAATTCGATCGGTGCCACTGGCACCACCGTTGGTGAAGTGGTGTTTAACACCTCCATCACCGGCTACCAAGAAATCCTCACCGACCCCAGCTATTGCCAGCAGATCGTGACCCTCACGTATCCGCACATTGGCAACTATGGTGTCAATGCCGAGGACATCGAAGCCGACAAAGTCCACGCCGCAGGCCTCATCATCAAAGACCTGCCCTTGCTGGCCAGCAACTTCCGCTCCACCGAAACGCTCTCGCAGTACTTGGTGCGCGAGAACACTGTGGCGATTGCCAACATCGACACCCGCAAGCTGACCCGCCTGTTGCGCAGCCAAGGCGCGCAAAACGGTGCCATCGTTGGTTTGGCTGCTGGTGAAGTGGTAACGCAGGCACGTATTGACGAGGCCATTGCCGTTGCCAAAGCCGCCCCCCCGATGAAGGGCTTGGATTTGGCCCAAGTCGTCACTACGGCTGCTCCTTATGCTTGGGATCAGACCGAGTGGAAGCTGGGCCAAGGTTACGGCCAGCAGACTGCCCCACGTTTCCATGTGGTGGCCTATGATTTTGGCGTGAAGAAAAACATCTTGCGCATGTTGGCCGAACGCGGCTGCAAGCTCACGGTGGTGCCCGCCAAAACCCCTGCCGCCGAAGTGCTGGCCCTCAACCCCGATGGCGTCTTTTTGTCCAACGGCCCCGGCGATCCACAGCCTTGCGATTACGCCATTGCCGCTGCGCAAACCATCATCGAGTCGGGCGTGCCCACGTTTGGTATCTGCTTGGGCCACCAAATCATGGCGCTGGCCTCTGGGGCCAAAACCTTCAAGATGGACAACAGCCACCACGGTGCTAACCACCCGGTCAAAGACTTGGACAATGGCCGCGTCAGCATCACCAGCCAAAACCACGGTTTTGCGGTAGAACTGCAATCGCTGCCCGCCAACCTGCGCGCCACGCACATCAGCTTGTTTGATGGCACGCTGCAAGGCCTAGAGCGCACTGACAAGCCTGCTTTCTGCTTTCAGGGCCACCCCGAAGCCTCGCCCGGCCCGAACGACATCGCCTACCTGTTTGACCGCTTCACCGCGCTGATGGAGAAGAAGTAATGCCAAAGCGCACCGACCTCAAATCAATCCTCATCATTGGCGCTGGCCCGATCATCATCGGCCAAGCCTGCGAGTTTGACTATTCCGGCGTGCAAGCCTGTAAGGCCCTGCGCGAAGAAGGCTACAAGGTCATTCTGATCAACAGCAACCCTGCCACGATCATGACCGACCCGGCCACCGCCGACGTCACCTATATCGAGCCGATCACTTGGCAAACGGTCGAGAAGATCATTGCCAAAGAACGCCCCGATGCTATTTTGCCCACGATGGGCGGCCAAACGGCGCTCAATTGCGCCTTGGACTTGTGGCACCACGGTGTGTTAGAAAAATACAAGGTTGAGCTGATTGGCGCGACCCCCGAAGCCATCGACAAGGCCGAAGACCGCCTGAAGTTCAAAGATGCCATGACCAAGATCGGTCTAGGCTCTGCCCGCTCCGGTATTGCCCACAGCATGGAAGAAGCGTGGGCGGTGCAAAAGAGCGTGGGCTTCCCCACCGTGATCCGCCCCAGCTTTACGCTGGGCGGCACCGGCGGCGGCATTGCCTACAACCCCGAAGAGTTTGAAACCATCTGCAAGCGCGGTTTGGAAGCCTCGCCCACCAACGAGCTGCTGATTGAAGAATCGCTGTTGGGTTGGAAAGAGTACGAGATGGAAGTGGTGCGCGACAAGGCGGACAACTGCATCATCATCTGCTCGATTGAAAACCTTGACCCGATGGGTGTGCACACCGGCGACTCGATCACCGTGGCCCCGGCACAAACCCTGACCGATAAAGAGTACCAAATCCTGCGTAACGCCAGTTTGGCTGTGCTGCGCGAGATTGGCGTCGATACCGGCGGCTCCAATGTGCAGTTCTCTATCAATCCCAAAGATGGCCGCATGGTCGTGATTGAGATGAACCCGCGTGTCTCGCGTTCCTCGGCACTGGCCTCTAAGGCCACGGGTTTCCCGATTGCCAAGGTGGCGGCCAAGCTGGCCGTGGGCTATACCCTCGATGAGCTGAAGAACGAAATCACCGGCGGCGCGACTCCGGCCTCGTTTGAGCCGTCGATTGACTACGTGGTCACCAAGATTCCGCGTTTTGCCTTTGAAAAATTCCCGGCTGCCGACAACCGCTTGACCACGCAAATGAAGTCGGTGGGCGAAGTCATGGCGATGGGCCGTACCTTCCAAGAATCCTTCCAAAAAGCCCTGCGCGGTTTGGAAGTGGGCGTGGATGGCATGAACGAAAAAACCCAAGACCGCGAAATCTTGGAAAAAGAACTGGGCGAACCCGGCCCTGAGCGTATCTGGTATGTGGGTGATGCTTTTGCGATGGGCTTGTCGGTGGATGAAGTCCACGACCTGACCAAAATCGACAAATGGTTCTTGGTGCAGATTGAAGAAATCGTCAAGATTGAGCTAGAACTGGATCAACTCACCGCCAGCCACCCCGACGCCGCTTTGGCCCAATTGGATGCCGCCACCCTGCTGGCGCTGAAAAAGAAGGGTTTCTCGGATCGTCGCTTGGCCAAGCTGCTCAAGACCACCGAAAAGGCCGTGCGTGACCAACGCCGCGCTTTGAACGTGCGCCCGGTGTACAAGCGCGTCGATACTTGCGCGGCTGAGTTTGCCACTAACACCGCCTACTTGTACTCGACCTACGAAGAAGAGTGCGAAGCCGAGCCGACCGACAAGAAAAAGATCATGGTGCTGGGCGGTGGCCCCAACCGTATCGGCCAAGGTATCGAGTTTGACTACTGCTGCGTTCACGCCGCTTTGGCGATGCGCGAAGATGGTTACGAAACCATCATGGTCAACTGCAACCCCGAAACCGTCTCTACCGATTACGACACTTCCGACCGCCTGTATTTTGAGCCGGTGACGCTCGAAGACGTGCTGGAAATCGTCGATAAAGAAAAGCCAGTGGGCGTGATTGTCCAGTACGGCGGCCAAACGCCGCTCAAGCTGGCGCTGGGCCTCGAAGCTGAAGGCGTGCCGATTATCGGTACCAGCCCCGACATGATCGACGCTGCCGAAGACCGTGAACGCTTCCAAAAGTTGCTGCATGAACTGAACCTCAAGCAGCCGCCCAACGCTACGGCGCGTACCGAAGCCGATGCGCTAGAAAAAGCCGCCGCGCTGGGTTATCCGCTGGTGGTGCGCCCCAGCTATGTGCTGGGTGGCCGGGCCATGGAAATCGTGCATGAGCAGCGCGACCTAGAGCGCTATATGCGCGAAGCGGTCAAGGTGAGCAACGACAGCCCCGTGCTGCTCGATCGCTTCTTGAGCAACGCCATCGAGTGCGATGTCGACTGCGTGCGCGACCACACCGGCCAAGTCTTTATTGGCGGCGTGATGGAACACATTGAGCAAGCGGGCGTGCATTCGGGCGATTCGGCCTGTTCGCTGCCACCGTATTACCTGTCTAAAGCCACGGTCGATGAGATCAAGCGCCAAACCGCAGCCATGGCCCAAGGCCTGAATGTGGTCGGCCTGATGAATGTGCAGTTTGCGATTCAAGAAGCCGACGGCCAAGACGTGATCTATGTGCTCGAAGTGAACCCGCGTGCCTCGCGCACCGTGCCATTCGTTTCCAAAGCCACCGGGATCCAGTTGGCTAAGGTGGCAGCGCGCTGCATGGCTGGGCAAACGCTGGCTAGCCAAGGCATCACCAAGGAAGTGACACCGCCGTATTTCAGCGTGAAAGAAGCGGTGTTCCCGTTCGTCAAGTTCCCCGGTGTCGATACCATCCTCGGCCCAGAGATGAAGTCCACCGGCGAAGTGATGGGCGTGGGCAAGACCTTTGGCGAAGCTTTTGTCAAGAGTCAGCTGGGCGCAGGTACCAAGTTGCCCACTTCGGGCAAGGTATTCTTGACCGTGCGCAACAGCGACAAGCCCCGCGCTGTAGCCATTGCCCGCGAACTGGTGGCGATGGGCTTTGCCCTGTGCGCTACCAAGGGCACGGCAGCCGCCATTGCCGAAGCCGGTGTGCCGGTGCAGGTGGTGAACAAGGTGGCCGAAGGCCGCCCGCATATCGTGGACATGATCAAGAACAATGATATTGTCATGGTCATCAACACGGTAGAAGAGCGCCGCAACGCCATTGCCGACTCGCGTGCTATCCGTACCAGTTCGCTGCTGGCCCGCGTGACCACCTTCACCACCATCTTTGGTGCCGAGGCTGCCGTCGAGGGCATGAAGTACATTGATCAGCTGGATGTGATTTCGGTGCAGGAAATGCACGCGCAATTGCACGCTGCCTGATAGCGAGAAAAAATGGGGCCTGTGTGCCCACCACAAGGCCCCTGCTCTGATAAGCAGGGGCTTTTTTCTATGGCTATGCTGCGCTTCTGGCCATGTCGGTATTGATACGCTTGGCCGTAGCCATAAAGTCGGCTGCGGCTACCGGACGCGAAAAAAGATACCCTTGGCCGTAACCACAGCCCATAGAGCGCAGCAGGTCGAGTTGTTCAATGTCCTCAATCCCTTCAGCCACCACAGTGAGCCCCAAACTGCCCGTCATGGTGATGATGGCGTCTACCAGTGTGTGGTCATCGCTCATGTCCATGATGAACGATTTATCCACCTTGACAGTGTCCATCGGAAAACGCTTCAGATACGACAGTGACGAATAGCCGGTACCAAAATCATCCAAGTAAATGCGCAGACCAGCAGCGCGCAATTGTGCAATCCAATTTTGGACCACGGAGATATTGCCCATCAAAACGCCTTCAGTGATTTCCAGGGCAATGGCCTGACTGGGCAGATTGTGGTGGCGTAGAGTTTCTAAGATGGATTCTGGGGGCAATTCTTCGGGAATCTGGCTGGCCGACACATTGACAGAAACATAGATATTGAGCCCATCCCGACGCCAGTGGGCCGCTTGGCGACAAGCATCGTTCAGCACCTGACGTCCAATTTCTCCAATGAGGCCAATACGTTCGGCCAGCGGAATGAATACCTCTGGCGAAATGGCACCGCGTTCAGCATGCTGCCAGCGCAACAGGGCCTCGGCACCGGCCAGCAGGCCCGTGCGCAGATCGACAATCGGCTGAAATACCAGCTTCAACTCCCGCTGCTCTACAGCCAGACGCAGATCGTCTTCTAAGCGCCGACGGCATTCAGCCTGTTTGAGCAATTCTGGATGGAAGAACAGGTGCGGGTTGGTTTGCACCCCGTGGCGGGAGTCATGGGCGCTGCCCAATGCCAGTTTGGCACAATGCAGCAGATTTTGTATATC
>JAIESZ010000012.1 GCA_019745615.1 Burkholderiaceae bacterium | reverse complement strand
CCAAACAAAATGCCGAAGAAGGTGGCGCACAGACCGCCCAAAATCAGCGCCGGAATCAGCGGCATACCCGGAAAGCGCACAAAGAAGTTGTAGGCACCATAGGCCCCCACAGCCATAAAGGCTCCCGAACCCAGCGAGATTTGTCCGCAGTAGCCCACCAGAATGTTCACGCCCAAGGCGGCCATCGACATAATGACCAGCGGAATCAAAATAGCGCGGTAAAAATAATCGGTAGCCAGCATGGGCACGACCAAAAAGGCCACTGCCAGCAAGGCCGCAATCGCGATGCGGTCTTGCGCAATCGGGAAAATCTGCTGATCCGTGCGGTAGGACGTCTTGAACTGGCCGTTTTCGCGGTAGAACATGGAAAGTCTCCTTTTCTTTTTTCTTGTTGTTTACACGCGGTCGATGATCTTTTCACCGAACAAGCCTTGTGGGCGGAACAGCAAAAACACTAGCGCCAGCACATAGGCAAACCAGATTTCAATACCACCACCCACAAACGGGCCAAGGTAGACTTCGGAGAGCTTCTCACCGACACCAATAATCAGGCCACCAATAATGGCACCGGGCACCGAAGTGAGGCCACCCAAAATCACCACTGGCAAGGCGCGCAGGGCCACGGTGGTCAGTGAGAACTGCACACCCAGTTTGCTACCCCAGATCATCCCGGCCACCAGTGCCACCACACCGGCCACGCACCACACAATTACCCAGATGCGGTTGAGCGGAATACCAATGGATTGAGCGGCTTGGTGGTCATCAGCCACTGCGCGTAGTGCGCGGCCTGTGGTCGTCTTTTGGAAGAAGACACTGAGCAAAATCACCAGCCCGCCCGCAATGGCAGCAGCAATCACGTCTTCTTTGTTCACCAGCACGCCACCAGGGAACATAGACTCGAACAAGAACACCGGGTCTTTGGGCATACCGATGTCGATTTTGTAGATGTCGCTGCCAAAGAAAGTTTGGCCCAAGCCTTCCAGAAAGTAGGTAATGCCCAAGGTGGCCATCAGCAGGGTGGCGCCTTCTTGGTTGACCAGATGGCGCAGTACCAACCGCTCAATCACCCAAGCCACCGCAAACATGCAAGCCCCAGCAATGACAAAGGCCAGCAGGTTGGCTAGCAGCAGGTTGTCGGTGCCTAGCCACTTGGGAACCCACTCCGAAAAACGAGCCATTGCCAAGGCGGCAAACAGCACCATCGCCCCTTGGGCAAAGTTGAATACGCCCGACGCCTTGTAGATGAGCACAAAGCCCAGCGCCACCAGCGCATACAACATGCCGGCCATCAGGCCGCCAATCAGGGTTTCAAGAAAAAATGCCATTGATTGTTCTCCCTGCGGTTAGTGGCTGGTGCCCAGATAGGCGCGGATCACGTCTTCGTTGTCGCGCACCTCTTGCGGCTCACCGTCACCAATTTTTTTGCCGTAGTCCAGCACCACCACGCGGTCGGAGATGTCCATGACCACGCCCATGTCGTGCTCGATCAGCACGATGGTGGAACCAAATTCGTCGTTCACGTCCAAAATGAAGCGGCACATGTCCTGCTTTTCTTCGACGTTCATGCCGGCCATGGGCTCGTCCAGCAGCAGCACTTGGGGTTCCATTGCCAAGGCGCGGCCCAAATCCACCCGTTTTTGCAGGCCGTAGGGCAACTGGCCCACCGGTGTTTTACGGAAGGCTTGGATTTCGAGAAAGTCGATGATGTGTTCGACAAACTCGCGGTGTTTTTCTTCTTCGCGCTGGGCCGGGCCAATGCGCAGTGCCTGCATGAACAGGTTGCTCTTGATCTTGAGGTTGCGCCCGGTCATGATGTTGTCGATCACGCTCATGCCCTTGAACAGCGCCAAGTTCTGGAAGGTGCGTCCAATGCCCATCTCCGCCACTTGGCGGCTGTTCATGTGATCGAACTTTTTCCCACGGAAGGTGATAGAACCTTCGGTGGGGGTGTAGACGCCATTGATGCAGTTGAGCATCGAGCTTTTACCAGCACCGTTAGGGCCGATGATGGAGCGGATCTCATGCTCGCGCACATTGAACGAAATGTCGGTCAGCGCCTTGACGCCGCCAAAACGCAGGCTGATGTTCTGGATGTCGAGGATGACGTCGCCAATCTTCTTATCGCTCATGGGTTTCCTCAGGCAGCGGCTTTCACCGGGGTGAATGTTTTGGCATCCGAGAGCTTGAGCGTGGCACTGACACTGCCAGTGCGGCCATCCTCAAACTTGACCACGGTCTCAATAAATTGCTCGGTACGATTGGCATACAGCGCATCGACCAGTACGCTGTATTTGTCGGCAATAAAGCCACGGCGTACTTTGTTGGTGCGGGTGAGTTCGCCATCGTCGGCGTCTAGCTCTTTGTGCAAAATCAAGAAACGGCTGATCTGGCTGCCTGCCAACAGCACATCGCTGGCCAGATCGGCATTGGTCTTTTCTACGCATTCACGGATAAATTCATAGACTTCGGGCTTTTGCGCCAAATCGGTGTAACCGGCATAGGGCAGGTTGCGCCGCTCGGCCCAGTTGCCCATAGCGTCAAAGTCGATGTTGATCATCACGCACACGCGGTCGCGGCCATCACCCAAGGCCACCACTTCTTTGATGTGCGGGAAAAACTTGAGTTTGTTCTCGACATACTTGGGCGCAAACATGGCCCCATCGTGGGCACCACCCTTGAGGCGGCCCACGTCTTTAACGCGGTCAATGATTTTGAGGTGGCCGTTGGCATCCAAGAAGCCCGCATCGCTGGTGTGGTACCAACCATCAGGTGTGAGCACTTCTGCCGTGGCGGCGGGATTTTTGTAATACTCTTTGAGCAGCCCAGCGGACTTGACCAAAATCTCGCCGTTGTCGGCCACCTTGATTTGCACGCCCCGAATGGGCACGCCCACGGTGTCGGCACGGGCTTGGTCGTCGGGGTGCAGGCAGACAAACACCGCTGTTTCGGTGGAGCCGTAAAGCTGCTTGAGGTTGATGCCGATGGAGCGGTAAAAGGTAAACAAATCAGGGCCAATGGCCTCACCGGCGGTGTAAGCCACGCGCACCCGTGAGAAACCCAAGTTGTTGCGCAGTGGGCCATAAACCAGCCAATCGCCCACCATGTATTTGAGCTTGTCGATGGCGCTAACGCTTTCGCCATTCATCAGCGCGGGGCCGACGCGGCGGGCCAGTGCCATGCAGGACTCAAACATTTTGCGCTTGAGGTTGCCAGCATCTTCCATGCGGATGGTGACGCTGGTGAGCAGCCCTTCAAACACGCGCGGGGGCGCAAAGTAGTAGGTGGGGCCAATCTCTTTGAGGTCGATGTTGACGGTGCTGGCAGATTCTGGGCAGTTGACCACGTAGCCGCAGGCCAGCCACTGCGCATAGCTAAAGATGTTTTGACCAATCCATGCCAGCGGCAGGTAGGCCAGCACTTCTTCGGCGCTGGTGAGCTTGTCAAACTCGGCACCGGCGGTGGCACGGTCGAGCAGTGTGTTGTGGGTATGCACCACGCCCTTGGGGTTGCCGGTGGTGCCTGAGGTAAAGAACATCGCCGCCACATCTTGCGGCTGTGTTTTGCTCACTTCGTTGCGGAACCACTGTGGATTTTTGCTGGCAAAGGCGCTGCCCGCTTCAATCAGGGTGTCAAAAGCGGCCAGCCCCGGCTCGCTGTATTTACGCAGGCCACGCGGGTCGTCGTAATAAATATGCGAGATAGCGGGGCAGCGGTCGCGGATTTCGAGCAGCTTGTCTACCTGCTCTTGGTCTTCGACCACAGCAAAGCGCACCTCGGCGTTGTTGAGGGGGTAGACGCACTCGGCGGCCACGGCATCTTGGTACAAGGGTACCGGAATGGCACCCAAGGATTGCACGGCCAACATGGTGGCATACAGGCGGGGCCGGTTGGCCCCAATCACCACCATGTGCTCGCCCCGGCCCAAGCCAGCTTGGTGCAAGCCAGCGGCCACCTGTTCTACCAGACGAGCTAAGGCTGCCCAGCTGTGGGTCTGCCAGATGCCATATTCTTTTTCGCGCAGTGCCGGGGCATCGGGGCGCTCGGCAGCGTGCTGAAGTAGCAGTTGCGGAAACGTGGTCTTCATTCCGGATCCTAAAAGGTTCAAGGGGTGGCCGGTCAGGCCAACGCTGGCAGGCCACGTGGGCCTACAACTCTGCCCGGAATGGTAGGGAGCAATTTGACGCCAATTTGTCTTTACGACGACAATTGCAGGGTTTGTCCTTGTTGGGTAAAACCCTTGTGTTGCTGATGGATCAGCGCATCAAGCGGCCATCGCGCCCCACCACCGTCAGTTCGACAAAGCGCGAGGCACTGCGGTCGGGCGTGGTCGCATGGATTTCAAAGCCGCCCAAATCCCACTTTTTTAGCCCCCAACTGGCATCCATAAAGGCACTGCGGCTGGCCCCCTTGCCAGCGCGTTGCAGTATTTCGGCAAATGTTCGTGCATTGATATAGCCCTCCAGTGCCAAATGTGAAGGTGTCGCTTGGGCATCGAAGTTTTTGAGTGCCTTGACAAAATCGCGCGCCACTGCGGTGGACGAATTGGTGGGCAAAGGTACTACTTGGGAGATAGCCATGCCCAGCGCATCAGCGCCTAGGGCTTTGATATTGGCCGACGTGCCCAGCACAGACAAAGCATAGAGACTGACGCCCCGGCGCAGTTTGCGAAACTCTTTGATGAACTCCAGCCCCGGCTTGCCTGCCAGCCCGACCAGCACCGCCTCAGGGTTGCTCTCGGCCAGCAGGGCAGCGGCTTTGGCGGCGTCAGCCGCGTTGCTTTCTACCGTGGTGGCGATGGCATCGGGTAGTTTGGCCCGGCGCATGGCTGCCTCAGCACCCGTAAACACCTCGCGGCCAAAGGTGTTGTTTTGGTAGGCAATGCCGATACGCCGGATGCCAATGGTAGCCAAGTGTTGCACGAGCCGCTCGGCTTCGTCGGCATAGCTGGCGCGGATGTTGAACGCATGGCGCGCCCCCGCCACCCGCGAGACTTGCCCGCCAGTTAACGGGGTAAAGAAGGGCATATTGCCGTCCTTGAGCCGGGGCATCATCTCCTCGACCATCGGGGTGCCAAAGCAATTGAACAGCGCAAAACAGTCTGGGTCGTTCAAGAATTTTTCCAGATTGAGCATGGCCTTGGGCACCTCGTAGGCATCGTCCAAGGTTTCAAGCTTGATCTGGCGTCCATGAACGCCACCGCGCGCATTGATGGCGTGAAATGCTGCCATTGCGCCTTGGTGCAGTGCCGAGCCCAGATCGCCCAGTGGCCCGGTCAGGGCGGTGGTTTGGCAAACCTTGAGCGATGTCTCTTGCGCCCAAGCCGAGGGTAAGGTGTAACAAGCAGGCAAAGCCACGGCACTGGCTAGAAAACGACGGCGGGCCAGACCGACCGGTGCGGGGCGGGAGGCTATCTTTGTAGTAGTTTGGGATGTCATGGGGATCAACTCCACAATGGAGGGCAAGAGGCTTGCAGGCATGAAAGAAGAGGCTGCATCGTGGCCCACAGCGCATACTTGGGCTTTGCATCACCATGCAGTGTGCAAGCAAAAGCTGTCTTGTTCCCGACAATGTGTCTCATGGAAATCCCGCATTAACCCTTGCTTTGTATCGCTCCATGTCCCAAGAGTTGTCTTTGCACCAACGTCGGCGCACGCCCACCACCGAAGAAATTGATGGTATCCCTTGGCTGGCCCCCTTGCATGCCCACGAGCGCGAGCGCGCCATTGCGGCGTTGCAGGTGGGCGATGCCAGCCCCGGTGACTATGTGTGCCGCTTAGGCCGCCCCGTGACCTACTGGTTTGGTGTGGTTGAAGGGTTGCTCAAAATGAGCAGTGACCATGCCGATGGCAGCACCATGACCTTTGCTGGCTTGCCCCCCGGAGGCTGGTTTGGCGAGGGCACGGCCATGAAACGCGAACCGTACCGCTACAACGTGCAGGCGCTGCGCAAGAGTGTGGTGGCAGGCTTGCCGATTGATACCTTTCATTGGCTGTTAGACCACTCCATCGGTTTTAACCGCTTTGTCATGAACCAGCTCAATGAGCGGCTGGGCCAGTTTATTGCTGCCCGCGAGATTGACCGGCTCAATAGCCCCGACTTGCGTGTGGCGCGCAGCTTGGCGGCTTTGTTCAATCCGGTGCTGTATCCGAGCGTGGGCCAAGTGCTGCACATCACGCAGCAGGAGCTGGCCTATTTGGTCGGGCTGTCGCGCCAGCGCGTTAATGAGGCCCTGACGGCGCTGGAGCGCCAAGGAGCTATCCGGGTGGAATATGGCGGCGTGCGGGTACTGGATTTGGCCGCCCTGCGCTGGCATGTATTTCATGCTGGGGAGCAGGGCAAGCTGGGCCGCAGAAAGCGTTAATCTGCACAAACTCCAGCACAGGGAGCATCGATTTGCAGAGTCCGTGCTTAAGAGTTATAACAAACGCCTTCGACAAAGATATAGATTCTGCCTATGACTTGCACGCCCCTGCCCCCCCCCCGTCTGCTCTGGTTGGCTGTGCTGCCTTGGCTGCTGGCAGGCTGTGTTGCCGCGCCCAGTTCAGAGCCTAATGCCCACGCTGCCAGCCCGGCCCACCTTGCCCAGATGCGGCCACGGGTGCAGCAAACCCCTGAACTGCTGGCCGTGACGGCCTCGATGGAGCTGATCCGCTTTCAGGCCAAGCAGCCCCGGCAGATTTTGCAGCGCCAGCGTATCCGTGGTCTGCCCCCAGACCAGCAGTTGGTGGGGATTGATTTTCGGGTGGCGCGTGGCGTGCTGTATGCCTTGTCGCGACAAGGGCAGCTCTACACCCTAGATGTGCAAAATGCCACGCTGCACCCGGTAGGCTCTGCCACCATGTCCCTGCCAGCAGGCAGTTTTGGCCTGGACTTTAATCCTACGGTCGATCGCCTGCGTGTGGTGGGCCCCGGTGGCCTGAATCTGCGTTTGCACCCCGACACGGGCCAAGTGGTGGATGGCGACCCCACACAACCCGGCGTGCAAACCGATGGCAAGCTCCATTACGCGCCCGGCGATGCCTATGCCGGACGCCAACCCGACCTTGCCGC
>JAIESZ010000230.1 GCA_019745615.1 Burkholderiaceae bacterium | reverse complement strand
TCGCTCTTAGCCACCAAAGCCGATTCGATTTCCATCGTGCCCATGCGGTGGCCGGAGACGTTCAGCACGTCATCGATACGGCCCGTGATGCGGAAGTAACCACGGTCTTGGCTGCGCACCGCACCATCACCAGCCAGATAGTAGCCCTTGAGCTCTTCTGGGAAGTAGCTTTGCTTAAAGCGTGCTGGGTCACCCCAGATGGTACGAATCATCGAAGGCCAAGGCTTCTTGACCACCAAAATACCACCCGAACCATTGGGCACGTCTTGGCCGGTTTCATCAACGATGGCGGTGGTGATACCTGGCAGCGGCAGCGTGCAAGAACCCGGCACCAGCGGCGTAGCGCCCGGGAGTGGGGTAATCATGTGGCCGCCGGTTTCGGTTTGCCAGAAGGTATCGACAATCGGGCAACGCTCGCCGCCAACGTTCTTGTAGTACCACATCCAAGCTTCGGGGTTGATCGGCTCGCCCACCGAACCCAAAATGCGCAGGCTGGACAAGTCAGAGCGGTCGGGATGCACGCTGGCATCGCTGTCGGCAGCCTTGATGAGCGAGCGAATAGCGGTAGGAGCAGTGTAGAAAATGGTGCACTTGTGCTTTTCGATCATCGTCCAGAAGCGGTCGGCCTTGGGGAAGGTAGGCACGCCTTCAAAGATGATCTGGGTAGCACCAGCGGCCAACGGGCCGTAAGCCACGTAGCTGTGGCCGGTGATCCAGCCGATGTCAGCGGTACACCAGAAAATATCGCTGTCTTTCAGGTCGAAAGTCCAGTCCATCGTCAGTTTGGCCCACAGCAGGTAGCCACCGGTGCTGTGCTGCACGCCCTTGGGCTTGCCGGTAGAACCAGAGGTGTAGAGCACAAACAGCGGGTGTTCGGCACCGACGAATTCGGGCGCGCACTCGGTCGATTGGGCGGCCATTTCTTCGTGCATGAAGGTATCGCGACCAGCCACCATGTTCACGGCAGTAGGTGTGCGCTGGAACACCAGCACGCTCTTGACCGACTCGCAACCGCCGGTAGCCAAGGCTTCATCCACAATCGACTTGAGTGGCAACTCTTTGCCACCACGCATCTGGTAGTTGGCAGTAACCACAGCCACGGCACCGGCATCATGAATACGCTCGTGCAGTGCCTTGGAGGAGAAGCCACCAAACACCACGCTGTGGGTAGCGCCAATGCGGGCGCAAGCCTGCATAGCAATCACGCCCTCAATCGTCATGGGCATGTACAGCACCACGCGGTCGCCCTTTTGCACGCCCTTGGATTTGAGCACGTTGGCAAACTGGCTGACTTGGGCCAGCAACTCTTTGTAAGTGACTTTAGTGACTTCACCGCCGTCGGCCTCAAAGATGATGGCGGTTTTGTTTTCAGTCGGGGTGCCGATGTGCTTGTCGAGGCAGTTGGCCGAGGCGTTCAGTTCACCGTCTTGGAACCACTTGAAGAACGGGGCGTCAGACTGATCGAGCGTTTGCGTAAAGGGTTTGTTCCAAACCACGTTTTCGCGGGCCAGACGGGCCCAGAAGCCTTCGTAATCGTTTTCGGCTTCAGCGCACAGGGCTTCGTAGCCTGCCATGCCAGAGATACGGGCAGCCGCCACGGTAGCATCTGTGGGCGGAAAAACGCGGTTTTCGACCAAGGTGGACTCAATAGCGTTAGAGGGTGCAGTCATGCGGTTTGTCTCCTGAAGTTGACTGTCGGAAATTTGAATCTACTTTGGACGCTTGCACTTACAGGCCACTGACTGACCAAAGTCTGACGCGAAATTGAGGGGCATTGGGTCTCGCTATGATGCCCCGCAATGCAAGCTCCTCATTTTGATTCTTCACCCGCTCCCCAGCCGCCCGCCGTGGCTGCCGGGGTTCACCACAGCCGCCGCGTGGCGGTGGTCAGCCTATTGCTGCTGATCTTTTTATGCTTGGCTTGGGAGCTGTTTTTGGCCCCGGTGCGCCCCGGTGGCTCTTGGCTGGCACTCAAAGCGCTGCCGCTGTGCATCCCACTGGCCGGGCTGCTCAAAAACCGCATGTACACCTACCGCTGGCTGAGTTTGATGGTCTGGCTGTATGTGACCGAAGGTTGCGTGCGCGCTTGGAGCGACCGCCCCCCCGGCAATCTACTGGCACTGCTAGAAGTCGTCTTGTGCTTCGTGCTGTTTACCGCTTGCACAGCACATATCCGCCTGCGCCTGCGAGGGGCCAAAGCCGCCAGCACGGTGTAAAAAACAACCTTCTCAATTGCCCACAGCCATGCCTGAAGAACCACTGCTCGATGTTTTGCGCCACACGGTAGGCCCCGCCCATGTGCTGACCGGCGACAGCTTGGGCGCTTGGGAACAAGACCGCCGCCAGCGCCGCCCCCAAGGCAAGGCGCTGGCTGTGGTGCGCCCGGCTGATACGGCGCAAGTGGCTGCCGTGGTGCGCGCTTGTGCTGCTACCGGCACCCCCATCGTGCCTCAAGGCGGCAACACCAGCTTGTCGTTAGGTGCCACCCCTGATACGTCGGGGCGGGAGCTGGTGCTCAGTTTGGCCCGGCTCCATGCCGTGCGCGCTATCGACCCGCACAACTTGAGCATGACGGTGGAGGCCGGTTGCATCCTGCACAACGCACAGCAGGCAGCGCAGCAGGCTGGGCTGCTGTTTCCGCTGTCGTTGGCCTCGGAGGGCAGTTGCACCGTGGGCGGCAATCTAGCCAGCAATGCGGGTGGCACACAAGTGCTGCGCTACGGTAATACCCGCGATCTGTGCTTGGGGCTAGAAGTTGTCACTGCACACGGCGAGGTCTGGAACGGCCTGCGCGGCCTGCGCAAAGACAACACCGGCTACGACCTGCGCCACCTGCTGATCGGCAGTGAAGGCACGCTGGGCATCATCACTGCCGCGACGCTCAAGCTATTTCCCCAACCTGCGGCACAGCTGACGGCGTGGGCCGCCGTAGCCTCGATAGAGCAGGCCGTGGTGCTGTTGGGCTTGGCACAGCAGTATCTGAGCGCGGGTCTGACCGGCTTTGAGGTCATGGGCCGCCCGGCACTAGAGTTGGTGGCCCGGCACTGCCCGCAATGGCGCGTGCCGCTGCTGGCAGAGATGGCTTGCCCTTGGTTTGTGCTGCTAGAAAACAGCGATTGCGAATCCGAAGACCATGCCCGCCACCGCTTTGAGGCCCTGATGGAGGCCGCTTTGGCCGCAGACTGCATTCAAGATGCAGTGATAGCGCAAAACCAGTCGCAAGCGCAAACATTCTGGCAGGTGCGCGAGAGCATATCGCAAGCACAGGCCCGCGAGGGCCTGAACATCAAGCACGACATTGCCTTGCCCATTGCACGCATCCCCGCCTTTGTCGCCCACACCGATGCCTTGCTGGCGCAAGCCATTGCTGGGGTGCGGGTGGTCAATTTTGGCCATCTGGGCGATGGCAATTTGCATTACAACGTGCAAGCCCCGGTGGGCTACGATGCCGCTGTTTTCCTGCGTGAACAAGAAGCACTGGTGAATCAGATTGTTTATGACGCCGTGGCACAGTTTGGCGGCTCTTTTTCTGCCGAGCACGGCGTGGGCGCACTCAAAGTAGCGCAATTGGAACAATACCAATCCCCCGTAGCCTTGGGATGGATGCGCGCCATCAAACAGGCATTAGACCCGCAAAACTTGCTCAATCCCGGTCGGGTGCTACGGCGCTGATCCCGCCCTAAAATCCTGTCTTCTTGCCCCTCCAAACTGCCTGCCCATGTCCAGCCGCCCCGTTCGCTCCCCCTACGAAGATTTCATGCGCCATGTCTATGCACAGGGGGTTAGCAAAGGCGACCGCACCGGCACCGGCACGCGCAGCGTGTTTGGTCACCAGATGCGCTTTGACTTGAGCGAAGGCTTTCCGCTGATCACGACCAAGAAAGTGCACTTCAAAAGCATCGTTTTGGAGCTATTGTGGTTTCTGCGTGGCGACAGCAACGTCAAGTGGCTGCAAGAGCGCGGCTGCACCATCTGGAACGAATGGGCACGCGCCGATGGCGACCTTGGCCCCGTGTATGGCGTGCAGTGGCGCAACTGGCCCACCCGCGATGGCGGCCATATCGACCAAATCGCCGACGTAGTGCGCCAGCTCCAAACCAATCCCGATAGCCGCCGCATCATCGTCAGTGCGTGGAACGTGGCCGACCTCGATCAAATGGCACTGATGCCCTGCCATGCCCTGTTCCAGTTTTATGTGGCGCAAGGCAAGCTGTCTTGCCAGTTGTACCAGCGCAGCGCTGATCTCTTTTTGGGCGTACCGTTCAATATCGCCAGTTATGCGCTGCTTACGCACATGATGGCGCAGCAATGCAATTTGCAAGTAGGAGATTTTGTCTGGACGGGGGGCGACTGCCACATTTACGACAACCACCTAGAGCAAGTGCAAACCCAATTGGCACGCCAGCCCTACCCGTTTCCCACCTTGCATATTCGGCGCAAACCCGAATCGTTATTCGATTACACCTTGGATGATTTTGAAGTGCAAAACTACGAACACCATCCGGCCATCAAAGCACCGGTAGCGGTGTAAGGGGATACGTATATGCGCCTGCACCTGATTTATGCCCGCGCCGACAATGGCGTCATTGGCCTCAATGGCCAAATGCCTTGGCACCTGCCAGAAGATTTGGCACATTTTCGCCAGCTCACGCAAGGCTGTCCGGTCATCATGGGACGCAAAACGTGGGATTCACTGCCCGCCCGTTTTCGGCCCCTGCCGGGGCGCAGCAATATCGTCATTACCCGCCAACCCGACTGGGCCGCTGACGGTGCTGCGCTGCGCGCCGCCAATCTGCCACAAGCGATGGCCCTGTGCGCTGCGGCCCCGGTGGCTTGGGTGATGGGAGGAGCAGAAATTTATGCCCAAGCCGCGCCCTATGCCCATACAGCCATCGTCACCGAGATTCATCAAGAATTTGCAGGCGATGCCTTTGCCCCCACACTGGGCGAGGGCTGGCAAGAGCTAGAGCGCAGCCGCCACAGAGCGGCCAACGGGCTGGAATACAGCTTTGTGCGGCTGGAGCAGCAACCACTGCCCGTGCCTGAAGAATAATGCGATAGACGCGGCAGCACAACGCCTTGTTTTATGGGATGGCTGCCGCAGCCATTAACGCTGATTCATCAGCCCGCGATCACCTTAGCGATGGCTTGGCAAACGTAGTCAATGTTTTTGCTGTTGAGCGCTGCCACGCAGATACGGCCTGTATCGGTGCCATACACACCAAACTCACTGCGCAGGCGCACCATTTGGTCTTTGCTCAGGCCAGAGTAGCTGAACATACCGATCTGCTGCGTCATGAAGCTCATGTCTTGCTGCACACCAGCGGCTTTGAGGCCATCCACCAGCGTTTGGCGCATGGCCTTGATACGCACGCGCATTTCGCCGAGTTCTTTTTCCCACAGAGCGCGCAGTTCAGCATTGCCCAGCACTGCTGCCACCACCGCACCGCCGTGGGTAGGGGGGTTAGAGTAGTTGGTGCGAATCACGATCTTGAGCTGGCTCAGAACGCGGCCCGCTTCTTCTTTGCTGTCGCACAGCACGCTCAAGCCACCCACGCGCTCGCCGTACAAGCTAAAGCTCTTGGAGAACGAGGTGGAGACAAAGAAGGACAAACCAGCAGCAACAAACTTTTGGATCACTGCGCCATCTTCGGCAATGCCGTAGCCGAAGCCTTGGTAAGCCATGTCCAAGAAAGCCGTCAGGCCCTTGGCCTTGACCACTTCCACCACCTGATCCCACTGCGCTGACGTGATGTCGTAGCCGGTGGGGTTATGGCAGCAAGCGTGCAGCACAATGATGGTGCCGGGGGCAGCAGCATTCAGGCTAGCCAACATACCGTCAAAGTTCACGCCACGGTTGTCAGCATCATAGTAAGCGTAGGTATCAACCACAAAACCGGCGTTGGTGAACAGCGCACGGTGGTTTTCCCAGCTAGGGTCAGAGATCAGCACCTTGGCATCGGGGCTGATCTTTTTCAGGAAGTCGGCACCAATTTTCAGGCCGCCAGTGCCGCCAATGGCTTGCACGGTAGCCACACGACCAGAAGTGACCGGTTCGCTGTCGGCACCAAACACCAAACCCTTGACAGCGTTGTCATAAGCCACGATACCGTCAATGGGCAGATAGCCACGGGCCGTGGGCTTGTCCATCAGGGCTTTTTCAGCCGCTTGTACGCATTGCAGCAGCGGCAGTTTGCCGTTGTCGTCGAAATACACGCCCACGCCCAAATTGACCTTGTTGGGGTTGGTATCGGCGTTGAATTGCTCATTCAGACCCAGGATAGGGTCGCGGGGGGCCATTTCGACGGCGGAGAACAGAGACATGGAAAGTCCTTGAAGGAGGGGGGAAAAGCGAATCTTCGATTTTAGCGAGGCCAAACAATTCATCGGCACGGTTATGGTTTCTGACCCTTTGGCGTGCTCTCTTGGGCGGCCTTGAGCAGTTCGGCTTGGGCATCGGCCTCACTGGTGGCGGGCAGATCAGGGGCTGGTTCGGGCGCTGAGGGGCTGGCCGGGTCCGCACCCTCACTGCTCTTGTCGTCGTTGGCAAAGGGGTCGGCACCAAAGGGGGTAGCGTCGGGCATATCGGCTTCCATTTGCTGCTGGATTTTGTCCATGTCATACACCTCGGCCTTGTCCAGATTGCCCGACACGATACCGGGGAAGGCAATAATCAACCCCACCATCATCAGCTGGATCAACACAAAGGGCACCGCGCCCCAGTAAATTTGCATCGTCGTTACAGGCTGCACCAGCTTTTTCGTGACCTTGTCGGTGTAGGCACTGTGGGGCGCTACGCTACGCAAGAAGAACAGCGCAAAGCCAAACGGCGGGTGCATGAACGAGGTTTGCATGTTCACCGCCAACAGCACGCCAAACCAGACCAAATCAATGCCTAGCTTGTCAGCCACCGGTGCCAGCAGTGGCACAACGATAAACGACAGCTCAAAAAAGTCTAAGAAAAACGCCAAGAAGAAGATCATGACGTTGACCAGAATCAGAAAGCCGGTTTGACCACCGGGCAGGCTACCCAGCAAGTGCTC
>JAIESZ010000350.1 GCA_019745615.1 Burkholderiaceae bacterium | reverse complement strand
CTGATAGAGCAAGCCTTGCAGGCCAACCCCGATCTGCGCCAAGCACAAGCGGCGCTGCAACAAGCTCGCGCCCAAGTGGCGGTGCAAGCGGCCCATTTGGCCCCCACGGTCGATGCCAGTGCGTCGGCACAGCGCAGCCGCGCCAATAGCCACAGCAGCAACCGTTTTCAGGCCGGTCTAGATGCCAGTTGGGAGTGGGATGTTTGGGGCCGACTCGATGCGGGCCTAGGTGCCAGCCAAGCCGATGCCCGTGCCAGCCAAGCGAGTTTGGCCCAAACCCAAGTCACGCTGGCTGCCGAAGTGGTGCTGCAATACATCAGCGTGCGCAGCTTGCAGGCGCGGCTCGATATTGCCCAGCGCAACCTGAGCAGCCAGCGCGAAACGTGGCAACTGACCGACTGGCGCGTGCAGGCGGGCCTGAGCAGCTCGCTGGTGCTGGAGCAAGCCCGTGCCAGCATGGAGCAAACCGCCGCGCAAATCCCGCAACTCCAGACCAGCCTGGCCCAAGCGCGGCACGCGCTGGCGGTACTGACCGGCCAACCTCCAGCAGCGCTGGATGCCCTGCTCGCTGAGGCCCGCCCGGTGCCACAGCCTGCTGCCACTTTGGCATTGGCCCTGCCCGCCGAAACCCTGCGCCAGCGCCCCGATGTGCGTGTGGCCGAAGAGCGCATCCGTGCTGCTTTGGCACGGGTGGCACAGGCCGATGCGGCCCGCTACCCCAGCTTTCGCTTGGGCGGCTCTGTCGGTTTGAGTGCGCTCACTTTGGGCACGCTGGGCACGCTGGGCACGGGGGCCGCCGTAGCCAACGCGTTGCTGGCCAGCGTCTCGGTGCCCTTGTTGGATGGCGGCGCGGCCCGCGCCCAAGTGCGGGTGCAAGAGGCCGCTTTAGAGCAGGCCCGCATCGGCTATCAGGCCACGGTGCTCACGGCGCTGCAAGAAGTAGAAGATGCCCTCGTGGCTCTGCGTGGTGACCGCGAGCGCCTGCAACGCCTGCAAGCAGCTGCTGACGCTGCGCAGAATGCCGCCCTGTTGGCGCAGCAGCGCTACCGCAGTGGCCTGATCGATTTCCAATCGGTGTTAGAGACGCAGCGCACGCTGCTATCCACCCAAGACAGCGTGGCCAGCACCACCGCTAGCCTTGCTGCTGACCATGTGCGCTTGTACAAGGCACTGGGTGGCGGCTGGACGCCCTCTTGATGCGCGCGCTCCAACCGTGCCTTGCCTGCTGCCCTGCACCGCCTCTTTTTGAATGCCGCTATGACCGCCCCTGACGCCCACACTCCCGCCACCCCTTCGGCCCCCGCTGCTGCCCCTGCGGCGGGCCTACAAGCCCTGCTCGGCACTGGTGCCAGCCGCCGCTGGTGGCAGCGCGCCCCGCTGTGGCTAGGCTTGATCGCCATCGTCTTGGCCGTACTGGGCTACCAATACTGGCAGCAGCGCCAGCAGGCCCAAGCCGCGCCGCGTTTTGTCACAGAAGAGCTGCGCCGGGGTGACATTACCCTGAGCGTAGCGGCCAACGGCACCTTGCAGCCCACGCGCTTGGTCACCATTGGCAGTGAGTTGTCGGGCACGGTGCGCCGGGTGCTGGTGGATGTGAACGATCAGGTCAAAAAAGGCCAGTTGCTGGTGGAGCTAGACACCGCCAAGCTGTCGGCCCAAGTGCTGCGTTCACGCGCTTCACTGGCTTCGGCCCATGCCCGGCTGGCCCAAGCCACTGCCACGGTGCAAGAGGCCCGCGCCAATCTGGCCCGCCTTGAAGAGGTGGCACGGCTTTCGGGTGGCAAAGTGCCCTCCGAGGCTGAACTGGACACGGGCCGCGCCAACCTGACCCGCGCCCAAGCCGAAGAGACCAGCGCCAAGGCCAGCGTCGAAGATGCCAAAGCCGCCCTCTCTACCGACGAGACCAACTTGGGTAAAGCCTCCATCCGCTCTCCCATTGATGGCGTGGTGCTGTCACGCACCGTAGAGCCGGGCAATGCCGTAGCTGCCTCACTGCAAGCCGTCACTTTGATGACCGTGGCTGAAGACTTGAAACAACTCGAATTGCAAGTCAATGTGGATGAGGCCGATGTCGGTGCCGTACAAGTAGGCCAGAAAGCCAGCTTTACAGTCAGCGCCTACCCCTCGCGTAAATACCCGGCCAAAATCACCCGCGTGGCTTATGGTTCCACCAAAACCGACAACGTTGTCACCTACATCACTTGGCTGGATGTAGACAACCAAGACCTGAGCCTGCGCCCCGGCATGACGGCAGCGGCCACTATCACCGCCACGGAGCGTACCGGGGTGCTGCTGGTGCCCAATACGGCTTTGCGCTTTACCCCCCGCAGCACCGATAGCGCCGACAAGCCCGCTGGCAGTGGTGGCGGTTTGGTGTCGCAACTGATGCCGCGTGCCCCGCGCACCCCAGGCCAAGGCGGGCGCAAAGCGGGCGAGGTGGGCAGCAGCGCGGGCAAGATGCGCCAAATTTGGCTGCTCAAAAACGGTGTCCCCGAAGCGGTGCAGGTGCGCGTGGGCATCAGCGATGGCCGTTTGACGGAAGTCAGCGCCGAGGGCTTAGAACCCGGTCAGGCCGTGATTACCGACCAGCGCAGCACCAAGGCCGCGCCATGAACACCAGCAGCACGGCGGCGCAGCCCCTGATCCGGCTGCGCGGCGTTACCAAAGTCTATGGCGAAGGGGCGCTGGCCTTTCAGGCCCTCAAAGGCGTGGATTTGGACATTGCCCAAGGCGATTTTGTGGCCATCATGGGGCCAAGCGGCTCCGGAAAATCTACCGCCATGAACACCCTAGGCTGTTTAGACCGGCCCACCACCGGCGAATACCTGTTCCGGGGCGAGCACGTCGAGGCCCTGACCCGCGACCAGCGGGCGCTGCTGCGGCGGCGTTATTTTGGCTTTGTGTTCCAAGGCTTCAATTTGCTGGCGCGTACCTCAGCCCAAGAAAATGTCGAGCTGCCGCTGCTCTATCGGGGCGAAAAGGCTATCACCCGCCATACTGCCGCGCAGCGGGCGTTGGCCTCGGTGGGGCTGACTGGCTGGGAGCACCATACCCCCGCCGAGCTGTCGGGCGGGCAGCAGCAGCGCGTGGCGATTGCGCGGGCCATCGTGACGCAACCGGCGGTTTTGCTGGCCGACGAGCCTACCGGCAACCTTGACACCCAGCGCAGCCACGAAATCATGGAGCTGCTTTGGCGGCTGAACCACGAGCAGGGCATTACGGTACTGATGGTGACGCACGAGCCAGACATGGCCGCCTATGCCCGGCGCATTGTGCATTTTGTCGATGGTCTGGTCGATAGCGATACGCCCAACGCACACCCGGCGGGGCTGCACGCCACAGAGAGTTCTTAATGCTGTTCAACACCCTGCTGCTGGCGCTGCGCTCCATCCGGCGCAACCTGATGCGCTCTTTTCTGACCATTCTGGGCATCGTGATTGGCGTCAGTGCCGTGATTACGATGGTGACGCTGGGCAACGGTGCCACGCTGGCGGTACAAAACCAGATTGCCGGGCTGGGCACCAATTTGCTGCAAGTGCGCCCCGGCCAGCGCATGGGGCCGGGTGCTGGCTCTGGCGGCGCGCCCTCGTTCAAAGATGTAGATGCCGATGCCATCGCGCAGCAAATTGGCGGTATTTTGGCTGTGGCCCCCGAAGGGCGCACCAACACCACCGTGGTAGCAGGCGGGCGCAACTGGACGAGCAGCGTGATTGGCAGCACCAACGCTTGGCTGCAAACGGGCAACTGGAGCGTGCGCTTGGGCCGAGAATTTTCTGCCGATGAACTGCGCGCCGGGGCCGCCGTCTGCCTGATTGGCGAGACCATCCGGCGCGAACTGTTTGGCAGCGGCGACGCTGTGGGCGGGCAATTGCGCGTCAAGCAAATGTCGTGCGAAATTGTCGGCGTGCTGGCTGCCAAAGGCCAAGGCGCTTTTGGCAATGACCAAGACGAGGTGGTGTTGCTGCCACTCAAAACGCTGCAACGGCGCGTGACGGGCAGCACGCGGGTGCAAACCTTGCTGGTCTCCATGCAAGACGACAGCGACCCGGAGCGCGTCAAGGCCAGCCTGACGCAACTACTGCGCGAGCGGCGCAAGCTGGCCGCCGCCGACGAAAACAACTTCAACATCTTGGATACGCAACAACTGGCCGAAACCATGTCGGGCACCACCAAGGTCATGACCATGCTGCTGGGCGCAGTGGCCGCCGTCAGTTTGCTGGTGGGGGGCATCGGCATCATGAACATCATGCTGGTGAGCGTGACCGAACGCACCCGCGAGATTGGCCTGCGTCTCGCCATTGGCGCGCTGGAACGCGAGGTGCTGTTGCAATTTCTCATTGAGGCGGTGGTGCTGGCCTGCTTGGGCGGCATCATCGGCATTGTGCTGGCGACTGGCGCTTCGGTGCTGCTGGCTGGGGTGATGGACGTGCCCTACGTGTTCAATTGGGGCATCAATGTGCTGTCGTTTGTGTTCTCGGCGGGCATTGGGGTGATATTTGGCTATTTTCCGGCCCGGCGTGCAGCGCGGCTCGATCCGATTGATGCCCTGCGCCACGAATAGGCACCGTATTGGCACAAAATTGCCCCCGCTGCCGGGCTAACATTGCCCCCACCGTTCCCCGTGGCCGCTGTAAGGCGGCCCGTCTCTTCTGATTGCCAAGAAAGCCCTTCCCATGCCTGCTTCGGTTCGTGCGCCCTTGTCTTCGTCTGTGGCTGTTTTACGCGGCACCGTCGCCTCTGTGTTGGCAGCGTTGAGCCTAGCGGCCACTCCTGCCGCCTCTTGGGCGCAAGCCACCCCCGCCCGCCCTGTGGCCCCCGCCAGCACGGCAGCCCCGATCAAGTTGGCGCTGATCGAAAGCCTCTCCGGCCCCTTTGCCAACACCGGCGAGGCCGTATTCCGCAACATTGTTTGGGCGACCGAGCGCGTCAATGCACGCGGTGGCGTGCAACTGCCAGCCAAAGCCGGTGGTCCGCGCCCCTTGGCCGTGCAACGCTATGACAGCAAAGGCCAGAACGAAGAAGCCTTATCGGCCCTGCGCGCCGCCATTGACGATGGCGCTCGCATCATTTTGCAAGGCAACTCCTCGGCCACCGCTGCCGCGCTGATTGACGCCATCAACAAGCACAACAGCCGCGAGCCAGACAAGCGGGTGCTGTTCCTGAACTACTCCGCCGTCGATCCCGTTCTGACCAACGAAAAATGCAGCTTTTGGCATTTCCGTTTTGATGCCCATGCCGATATGCGCATGGCCGCGCTGATGGATGTGGTGCGTGCCGACACCGCCCTGAAAAGCGTGTACTTGATTGGTCAAGACTACAGCTTTGGTCAAGCCGTGCTGCGCGAAGCCAAACGCCAGCTCACCGCCCAACGCCCCGATGTGACTATTGCCGGTGACGAGCTGCACCCCGTGGGCCGCGTGAAAGATTTTGCCCCCTACGCCGTCAAAATCAAATCCAGCGGTGCCCAAGCGGTGATTACCGGCAACTGGGGCAACGACTTGACCTTGCTGGTCAAGGCCGCGCGCGAAGTCGGTTTTAACGGCAGCTTCTACACCTTCTACGGCAATGCCTTGGGTGCCCCAGCCGCCTTGGGCGATGCGGGCGTGGGCAAAGTGGTAGCGGTGGCCGATTGGCTGCCCAACGTGCCCGGTGCAGCCAGCGAAGGCTTTTACCAATCCTTCCGCCAGCGCTTCCCGCAGCCGCAAGATGATTATGTACACATGCGGATGCAACTGATGGTCGAGACACTGGCCCAATCCATCGAGCGCGCCACCAACACCGACACCGTGGCCGTAGCTCGGCAGATGGAAAACGCCAGCGTGCAACTGGCCGGGCGCAGCGGCACCATGCGCGCTGCCGATCACCAATTTCAGCAGTCGTTGGTGGTGGGCCTGATGGACAAGCAAGGCAGCCCCGGCGTTAAGTTTGATGTCGAAGGCTCAGGCTACGGCTTTCGCGTGCTGCGCGACATCCCCGCTGCCCAAACCCAGCAGCCGCACCACTGTACGATGCAGCGTCCCTGACGCCTGTATTTTCTTATAAGGCGGATGATGATTTCTTATAGTGAAAAAATGAACGTGCCACGGCAGAAAAATTCTTCCGCATCACGAAAATGTCATACCACTATGAGAAAAATAAACCCAAGCCATTGATTTTTATTGGCAAATTCTTATGTCTTGTATAAGACATAAGAATTGCGCAAGTCTTCTATAAGACTTAAAGTAAACCCCAATGGCCCAGCAATGCAAGCCAACCCGTTTTAACCCGATTCAATCAACCCTTGGAGTTCTACTCATGTCCCAAAACCTGACCCGCGAACAGCAAATTGCCGCCCTGGAAAAAGACTGGGCCGAAAACCCCCGCTGGAAGGGTGTCAAGCGTGGCTACAGCGCCGCTGACGTCGTGCGCCTGCGCGGCAGCCTGCAACCAGAATACACACTGGCCCAACGCGGTGCCAAGGTTCTCTGGGACAAGGTTAACGGCGGTGCCAAGAAGGGTTACGTCAACGCTTTCGGCGCTATCTCTGCTGGTCAAGCCATGCAGCAAGCCAAGGCTGGCCTCGAAGCCGTGTACCTGTCGGGCTGGCAAGTCGCCGCTGACGGCAACACCTCTGAGACCATGTACCCCGACCAGTCGCTGTACGCTTACGACTCGGTGCCCACCATGGTGCGTCGCATCAACAACACCTTCAAGCGCGCTGACGAAATCCAGTGGGGCCGTGGCATTAACCCCGGCGACGAAGGCTTCATCGACTACTTCCTGCCCATCGTGGCCGACGCTGAAGCCGGTTTTGGTGGCGTGCTCAATGCGTTTGAGCTGATGAAGAACATGATCAGCGCTGGTGCTGCTGGCGTTCACTTTGAAGACCAACTGGCTGCCGCCAAGAAGTGCGGCCACATGGGTGGCAAGGTGCTGGTTCCTACCCGTGAAGCCTGCGAAAAGCTCATCGCTGCCCGTTTTGCCGCTGACGTGATGGGCGTGCCCACCCTGATCTTGGCCCGTACCGACGCAGAAGCCGCCAA
>JAIESZ010000061.1 GCA_019745615.1 Burkholderiaceae bacterium | reverse complement strand
GCGGGCGTGCCCAAAAAGATGCTCATCGTCGGCGGTGGCATCATTGGTTTGGAAATGGGCACCGTCTATTCCACACTCGGCGCACGCTTGGACGTGGTCGAGATGATGGACGGCCTGATGCAAGGTGCCGACCGCGATTTGGTCAAAATCTGGCAAAAGATGAACGCCAAACGCTTTGACAACATCTTGCTCAAAACCAAAACCGTTGGCGCTGAAGCCACCCCCGAAGGCATCAAGGTACAGTTTGAAGGCTTGGATGGCACCAAGTCCGAAGGCGTGTACGACTTGGTGCTGCAAGCCGTGGGCCGCACGCCCAACGGCAAAAAGCTGGCTGCCGATAAGGCTGGGGTAGCGGTGACGGATCGCGGCTTTATTGACGTCGATATCCAGATGCGCACCAATGTGCCGCACATCTTTGCGATTGGCGATATCGTCGGCCAGCCCATGCTGGCGCACAAGGCCGTGCATGAGGCCCATGTGGCGGCAGAAGTCATTGCCGGAGAACTGCAAGGCAACAAGGAACTGGCCGCCAGTGCCTTCAATGCCCGCGTCATTCCTAGCGTGGCCTACACCGACCCCGAAGTGGCTTGGGTCGGCCTGACCGAAGACCAAGCCAAGGCGCAAGGCATCAAGGTGAAAAAGGGCCTGTTCCCTTGGACAGCCTCGGGCCGCGCCATTGCCAATGGCCGCGACGAAGGCGTGACCAAGCTGCTGTTTGATGATTCGCCCGAAGCCCACGGCCACGGCAAAATCTTGGGCGGCGGCATGGTCGGCACCCACGCGGGCGACATGATCGGCGAGATTGCGCTGGCGATTGAAATGGGCGCGGATGCCGTCGATATCGGCAAAACCATCCACCCGCACCCGACGCTGGGCGAAAGCATTGGCATGGCGGCGGAAGTGGCGCACGGCTCCTGCACCGATTTGCCACCGCAGAAGAAGTAGGATTTCAACTTCCTAAAATTGCTACGAAATACGCAACAACAAGTCGTGCAGTTTCAATCTTGGCTGCACGGTTTTTTATTTTTCACCTCAAGTCCAAGAGCAAACTCACCAGCTCATCCACATTCGTCCATGGGTTGGCTTCGCGTTGGCCATTTTTCCCCGCAATTACGCGCAGTCTTTCCGCGTAGCCGATTGCGTTGGCTGTTTTGTCTTTGAGTAAACTATAAACTCCTTTCACACCTTTGCCATATTTTGCAAATCCAGACTTCTTTTTCAGTTGCGCCACTACTTGGTCTCCAACTGATTTTTTTCCTGCTGGATGGAATGGGGCATCGGAGTAATCAAAGTGCAGCAATATCCAGAACTCAAAGCAGGGTGTGCTAGTGATCGCTACAAACGGTTTTCCATTTTTTATCAGCTGATGTATGTGTTGGATAGCAGGATTGAAAGATGGATGGGTATCACGATCAAAAATACAAAAAACTTTGTCGTAGGCATCACCTGATCTTGCATCTTCTTCGTAAATTTTGAGCGCGTGATCCACGACCCGGTCAGGAGAGCTGCCATTATTGGGCTCTACCTTGACTCGCTGAGGTGGAATTTTTTTATGGAATAATATTTCAGCAAGATATTGAGGCTCGGTTTTGGTGCCCTCACAAACTATGAGATAGCGATCACCCTTTGCTCGTTCAGAATTATTTCGAGCAAGCTGCGCGGTAGTGCGAGCTTTTTTCTTTTTAAAAAGATCGTCAGATCCCATAGAAGTCTAGATCTTTCAGAAATGGAATGCCACCGTAACGACCATTGAGATAGCCACGCTCAATAGCTTCGTTTTCGCGCGGACTGAAGTCTGACAATGGGTAGAGCGTTGATGCACGTTCAGCGTTCTTTTCCATAAACCACACTTGATCACGGCGCAGAATTTTCTGGCTCAAGAGCGTGGTGTCATGAGTGGTAAAGATTAGTTGAGCCTTGCTGCCAGTGTGGTGAAGGTGTTTCACCAAGAAGTGAACCAGCATGGGATGTAGGCTCGTATCCAACTCATCAACCACCAGCACACGTTCGTTTTCAGTCACATCAATCCACGGCCCTGCAAATGCAAATAGGGATCGAGTTCCGTCAGATTCTTCTTCCTCAGAAAACTCAATCGACTCTAGAGTCACAATATCCTGATGGACAAATCTAATAGATGTCACATTTTTACCATTCAATTCTTTCAAAATTTGTTGTGCCAACTCCTCTCTGACTTTCTTTGGCATCCCTTTTGGTAGCTGATCGACGGAGAATTTGGTTTCCTTCAGATTGATATCAGCAATACCTAAATCTGCCGCGTTCAAAAATTCCAATATTTTTTTTCGATCCTTCAAATCTGCACATCGCTGGACTGTATATCCAGAATCCATCGTATGTTGGGCAGAAACAACACGCAAACGTTCTTTAAACCAGTTAAATACCACTCGCAACTGTTCCTGATTATTTTGTACGGCTTTTGATAAATATAAGGTGTTCTCTAGGGTATCTTGAGCCCAATCGTGTCTCTTGCGTCCACCATGAAGATTTGCGCTGAATTTGTACCTGTATTTTTCAGAGTCTACATCCCAGATTCTATGGAACCATTTTTGTGGCATACCACGGGGGTAGGCTAATAGCCACTCCTCGGAAATTCTTTGGTTATTGCAGTGCACCCCATAATCGTAGCGAACACCCGCCTCAATAATAGTAATTTCAAACTCACTGTCAGTCTTGCGAGATGCAGCTGTGAGTTTGAAAGGAGTCAAATCGAGCAAATCACCTGCTTGATTTCGATGAGACTGAAGAACTAATTTTTCCAGAAAAGCCAGCGCTTGAATCAGTGTGCTTTTTCCTGATGCATTGGGGCCGTAGAGAACGGATGATCGCAACAGGCGCAAAGATGCGTTCTGCAACCCTGCATTAAACGTGTTGAGGTCTTGCAACTCGTCATAGACAGATGCCGCCAGTGTTAGTGTCTGACGCTGGTTGATGGAGCGAAAGTTGGTGATGGAGAATTCGACTAGCATTAGAAAACTTAAATTTCAGTGAATTCTTGCATAAAAATGTAGAATTTAACTAGAAAAATGAATTTTTTGCCGTTTTTTACCGATGTGTGGTTTTGAAGCGCCTAGCCTCTTGGCAAGAAGATCACTACTAACAAGGCCATGGTTGCGATTTAGACACGTACAAATGTGTCGCACAAGGCCGTGCATGAAGCCCATGTCGCAGCAGAAGTCATCACCAGAGAACTGCAAGGCAACAAGGAACTGGCGGCCAGTGCTTTCAATGCCCGCGTCATTTCCAGTGTAGCCTACACGACCCTGCAGTGGCTTGGGTCGGCCTGACCGAAGACCAAGCTAAGGCCCAAGGCATCAAAGTCAAAAAGGGCCTGTTCCCTTGGACAGCCTCAGGCCGCGCTATTGCCAATGGCCGCGACGAAGGCGTGACCAAGCTGCTGTTTGATGATTCGCCTGAGGCCCACGGCCACGGCAAAATCTTGGGCGGCGGCATGGTCGGCACCCATGCGGGCGACATGATTGGCGAGATTGCCTTGGCGATTGACATGGGCGCGGATACGGTCGATATCGGCAAGACCTTCCACCCGCTCCGACGCCGGGCGAGAGCATGGGTATGGCGGCAGAAGTGCCGCACCACTCTTGTACAGATTTGTCGCCGAGCAAGAAGTGATACCCACAAGCCGCTGATTGCTACATTTCATGTAGCTCACCGCGCATGTCCCATCAAAGCTCCTCAATGCGCCGGGCTGGGTAGCTGTCCCAACTTTGACAGCCCGGACATTGCCAGAAATGCTGGCGCGCCTCAAAGCCACAGGCGGCACAGCGGTAGCGCGTTAAAGGCTGGGCGGCATGGTTTAATGCCCGCTGTACCCAAGGCTGCCACTGCGGATGCCCCAGCGTTTCATGACTGAGCCATTTGGCTGCGGCCAGCAAAGAGGGTTCTTTTTCCAGATGGTGGGCATAACGCACCGCTGCTTGTGCTGGCAGTTGACCTGCGGCCACCTCCAAATCCACCATGCTGTCCAGAATATCCAAGGACGGAGACTCTTGGTAGTGCTTCTGCAACAGGGCTATGGTCTGTTGCTCTTGGCCGCAAGCTTTGGCCGCTTGCGCCAGCAACGGGGCCACCAAAGGCAAGGCTTTGGGTACCTCTTGGCCCAAGGTGGTGAGTGTGGCTAAGGCTTGTGGGGCTTGCCCCAAACGCAATTGCAACTGGGCCAGCATGGTGCGTGGGCGTGGCGCTTCTGGAGCAATCTGCATGGCTTGTTCTAGCAGTTGCTTGGCTGGAGGCCACTGCTCACTGACTATCAAGGCTTGGGCCTGCTCACACAAAAAATGTGCCTGACGGGTACTGAAATCGCCCTGATCGGCAGCCTGCATGGTTTGGGCGATGGCTGTGGCTTGTACCCAATCGCGTGAGCGCTCATGGATAGCCAATAGGGCCAGCCGGGCCTGTGCTTCAAAGGCGGTGCCTTCGAGCTTGTGCAGGGCGGCTTCGGCCCGGTCGAGCAAACCAGCCTTGAGAAAATCCAGTGCCAGTGCATACTGCGCCCGGTCGCGGTCTTTGCCATCCAAATCACCCCGCGAGAGCAAATGTTCATGCACGCGCACGGCGCGGTCATACTCTCCCCGGCGGCGGAACAAATTGCCCAGCGCAAAATGCAGTTCTGAGGTATCGGGGTCGTTTTGCACGGCCTCGATAAAGGCATCAATGGCCTGATCCTGCTGCTCATTGAGCAGGTAGTTCAGCCCCTTGAAATATGCCTTGGGCACACGGCGGTTTTCTGCGCGCAACTGGCGCAGGTCAAAGCGTGAGGCCAGCCAGCCCAGCATAAAGGCCAGGGGCAAGCCCAGCAAAATCCAGCCAAGATCAAATTCCATGGGGTGTACTGTCGGGGGCCGTAGCCGAGGCAGAAGGGGGTGGCGTAGCGGGAGCATCAGCCACCGGTGCAGCTTGCTGACGCCGGGCCGCACAGCGGTGCATCCACCAGCGCGGCACCATGCCCAGCACCCCTACCACCATGCCAATGGCAAAGGCACTGAGCACCAGCAACACCATGGGCGCACGCCATTGTGTGCCAAAGAAAAAATACACCGTCGCATCCTGCTGGTTATTCAGGGCAAAAGCAAACAGGGTAAAAAAAATGGCTGCTTTGAGCAGCCACAGGAGGTATTTCATTGCGCAATCCCATCCTTTGGGTGAACGGGAGATTCTAAAGCGGTGCAGATGCCATGTTTACGCTGCCAGAGTTGCCAGTGCTGGCATCTACTGCTTCGCGCAGCGCTTTGCCTGCTTTGAAATGGGGTACCCGCTTGGCGGCAATCGCCACGGCCTCGCCAGTGCGCGGATTGCGCCCCATGCGCGGTGGGCGTTCATGCACCGAAAAGCTACCAAAGCCTCGGATTTCAATGCGCCCCCCTTGCCCCAAGGTGTGGCCCATCGCATCCAGCATGGTTTTGACCACGGCTTCTGCGTCGCGGTGGCTTAACTGCGCAAACTGGAGCTCCAAGGCGGCCACCAGCTCTGATCGGGTCATGGAATTTTGCAAGCTCATCAGCCATCCTCATGAAAAAAGGGCCGGGCCTGTGTGGGTACACAAGCCCGGCCTCTACTCAGCCCTTAGGCCAATGAGATTTTACTTCTCGGAATTGTCCAGCTTAGCGCGCAGCAGAGCGCCCAGGCTGGTGGTACCGGCGCTTTCGCGGCTGGCTTGTTGGCTCAGGTTAGCCATCGCGCCTTGCTCGTCAGCCATGTCTTTTTGCTTGATCGACAACTGGATGTTGCGGGTCTTGCGATCGACGTTGACCACCACGGCGGTGACTTCATCACCTTCCTTGAGCACGTTGCGGGCATCTTCCACGCGGTCGCGGGAGATTTCAGAGGCGCGCAGGTAGCCGATGATGTCTTCACCCAGATCGATTTCAGCGCCACGGGCGTCCACGGTCTTGACCTTACCAGTGACGGTTTGGCCCTTGTCGTTGACAGTGACGAAGGTGGTGAACGGGTCGCCATCGAGTTGTTTGATGCCCAAGGAGATGCGTTCGCGGTCCACGTCCACAGCCAACACGATGGCGTCAACTTCTTGACCCTTCTTGTAGTTGCGCACAGCGGCTTCGCCAGCTTCGTTCCAAGACAGGTCAGACAAATGCACCAGACCGTCGATACCGGCAGCCAGACCCACGAACACGCCGAAGTCGGTGATCGACTTGATCGGGCCCTTGACGCGGTCGCCGCGCTTGGTGTTTTGTGCAAATTCTTGCCAAGGATTGGCCTTGCATTGCTTCATGCCCAGGCTGATACGACGCTTGTCTTCGTCGATTTCCAAGACCATGACTTCGACTTCGTCGCCCAGTGTGACCAGCTTGGAAGGAGCGATGTTCTTGTTCGTCCAGTCCATTTCGGAGACGTGCACCAGACCTTCGATGCCGGGTTCGAGTTCAACAAATGCGCCGTAGTCAGCGATGTTGGTGATCTTGCCGAACAGGCGGGTGCTTTGTGGGTAGCGACGCGACACGCCCATCCAAGGATCATCACCCATTTGCTTGAGACCCAGCGAGACACGGTTTTTGTCGGTGTCGAACTTGAGGATCTTGGCAGTGATTTCTTGACCAGCCGTGACCACTTCGGAGGGGTGACGGACACGACGCCATGCCATGTCGGTGATGTGCAGCAGGCCGTCGATACCGCCCAAGTCCACAAATGCGCCGTATTCGGTGATGTTCTTGACCACGCCTTGAACGATGGAGCCTTCTTTCAGGGTTTCCATCAGCTTGGCGCGTTCTTCGCCCATCGAGGCTTCGACCACAGCGCGGCGGCTCAACACCACGTTGTTGCGCTTGCGGTCGAGCTTGATGACCTTGAACTCCATGGTCTTGTTTTCGTAGGGAGTCAGGTCTTTGATCGGACGGGTGTCGATCAAGGAACCGGGCAGGAAGGCGCGGATGCCATTGACCAGCACGGTCAGGCCGCCCTTGACCTTGCCGCTGGTGGTGCCGGTGACGAATTCGCC
>JAIESZ010000192.1 GCA_019745615.1 Burkholderiaceae bacterium | reverse complement strand
ACGGTGGGGTCGATGGTGAGCTGGTTGCCGTTGAAGGTCAGTTTGCTGCTGGTTGCCACATCAAGGGTCTCTACCACCGTGCCCGTGGCAGAACCGCTGCGAATCTCGATGTTGCCTATGCCTTTTCCGACGGGTTCACTGAACGTGAGGACGAGATTGGCTGTTCCGGTGACGCCGGTGGCCCCATCGGTGGGGCTGAAAGTCGTCAGGGTGGGGGCGGTGGTGTCAGCCGTGGCAAAGTCGTAGGTGTTGGTGCCTACATAGGCGTTGCCCACTGTATCTTTGACGGCCCCACTGGGGATCGTGACAAAGTAGTGCGTACTGTCGAGCAAAGCCGTCACTGGGGTGATGGTCATGTTATTGCCCACAAACGCCAGATTGCTGCTGGTGGCCGCATCCAGACTCTCGACTAGTGGCCCTGTAGTAGACCCGGTGCGGATCTGGATTGTCCCCGTGCCCTTTTGCACGGGTTCATTGAAGGTGAGTACGATGGCGCTGCCCGGAGCCACGACGTTGGCTCCATCAGCAGGGCTAAACGTGGTGACGGTAGGGGCCGTGGTATCAGCGGTCGTGAAATCATAGGTGGTGGTACCGATGTAGGCGTTGCCCACCATGTCTTTGACGGTACCACTGGCCAAGGTGACGAAATAGTGGCGGCCCGCCAGCAGATCGGCACTGGGGTTGATGGTCAGGCCGTTGCCCACCAGATTGAGGCCACGGCTGGTGGCGGCGTCCAGCGTTTCTACCACGGTGCCGGTGGCTGAGTCGAGGCGAATTTCAATATTGCCTGTGCCTTTTTGTATTGGCTCATTGAAGGTTACCACTATGTTGGCAGACACCACCACCCCATTGGCTCCATCTGTGGGGGCGAATGTGGTAACGGTGGGGGCGGTGGTGTCGGCAACCATGAAATCGTAGGTATTGGTGCCTGCGTAAACATTGCCTGCCATGTCTTTGATGGCACCACTGGCCACAGTGACAAAATACTTGCTGCCTGAAGCCAAGGTTGCACTGGGGGTGATGGTTAGGGTATTGCCTGCAAACGATAGTCTGTTGCTGTCCGCAGCTTCCATGCTTTCTACTACGGTGCCAGTGGCCGAATCGAGCCGAATCTGCAATAGTCCGCTGCCGCGCTGCACGGACTCACTGAACGTGAGTGTGATGGGGCTGTTAGCAGCCACCCCGCTGGCTCCATCTGCCGGGCTGAAGGTGGTGACGGTAGGTGCCACGTTATCGAACACGCCTGCGGTAGTGAAGTCGTAGGTGTTGTTGCCTGCATAGGCATTGCCATCGGCATCCTTGATTGAGCCGCGCGCTATAGTGACGAAATAGCGGGTTCCTGCCGCCAATGCGGCGCTGGGATTGAGGGTGAGCACTTTGCCTGAGATACTGACTGAACCGCTGGTGACTACATCAAAGGTTTCTAGCACCGTTCCAGTGGCGGAGCCGACACGGATCTGGATGACGCCCATGCCTTTTTGGATCGGCTCATCAAAAGTCAGCCGGATATTGGTGCCCAGCGACACGCCAGTGGCCCCATCGGGGGGGCTGAAGATGGCAATGTTGGGGGCAACAAAGTCGGACTGCGTGGTGGTGTAGAACTTATAGCTTGAGTTGGCAGCATAAGCATTGCCTGCTATGTCTTGAATGCTGCCCGCATCAAAGGTAAGGTAATAGTAGTTGCGTGTGAGGAAGTTGGCGCTGGGCGTAATCGTCAGGGTGTTGCCTACAAACGTGAGGCCGGGGCTGGCATTGACGTCGAAAGACTCCACCTCTGCACCGCCACCCTGTGGCAAAGCTATGTACAGCGTGATGTTTCCGCTGCCGCGTTGCACCAGCTCGCTGAAGGTTAAAACAATCGGGCTGTCTGGCGGCACGCCGGTAGAGGCGTTCAGGGGACTAAAAGACAACACGGTGGGTGCCGTGGTGTCTTGCACGCCTGCCGTAGTGAAGTCATAACTGCTGGTGCCTGCATAAGGGTTGCCAGCCATGTCTTGGATGCTGCCCGCATCGAAGGTAACGAAGTAGCGGGTGCCTGTAGCCAGTGCTTGGCTGGGATTGATGGTCAAGATACGGTCGGAAATACTCAAATCGCCACTGGAAGCCGCGTTGAATGATGCCAAGATAGCCCCCGTCGCTGATTCGGTACGAATGTAAATTTGGCCACTACCACGCTGCACAGGTTCACTGAAGGTCAGCACAATATTGGAGGCAATGCCTACTCCACTGGCGTTGTCTGTAGGACTGAAAGAGAGCACTGTTGGGGCTGCCGTGTCGGTGGTGTTGAGGGCCTGTGCCCAGCGAACCATCGGGTTTGCCAACAAATTAGCAGCATGAATGGTGGATGCAACGGCCTGGCCATCAAGGGAAACAGTCCTGTAGCTCATAGGGGCTCCGTGTGGGCGCAAAGCGCCATGGGTGATCAGACAGGTAGATGGGCAAAATCCTACCATTGCTATTGAATCCATAGCTCACGAGCTCTTGCCTGTCCGATATCAAGAGCAAAAATAGAGATACCCCCAATTTAGCAGTACCAAGCGCAGGGGCAGCAACCTCGGGCATGCTCAGATAGCCAGCGGATCAACATCGACCAGCCAGCGCACCAAGCCTTTATGTTCTGGTTGGTTGCGCAGAGCCAGCAACAAGGGTTGCCATGCCGCCAAAAAATGTTGCAAGGCCGGACGGTTGTCGCTTTCTAGCAGCATTTGCACCCGCTCTACATTGGCCACGCGCTGGATAACCAAGGGCACCGGGGGATAGAGTGTCACATGGTCGCCCAAACCGGGCAAGCCTTGGGCATGGGCAGCCTCACTGGCCGCCAACAAAAAGCCTTGCGCTACCTCTTGCGTGCGGGCATCGGCACGCACCAGTGCCTGAAAAGCAAAGGGTGGCATGGCGGCGTCGCGGCGCTCTTGCAATTGCTGCTCGGCAAAGGCGATGTAATCGTGCTGGCGCAGTGCCGCCACCATGCCATGCTCAGGGTGGAAGGTTTGCAGCCACAACTCACCACGGCTGCCTTGGCTTGCGATGTATTGGGCATCGCGCCCAGCACGGCCACCGGCCTGCATCAGCAGAGAAAATAAGCGCTCAGGGGCGCGGAAATCACTGGAGAAAAAGGCCCCGTCGGGCTGCACCGCTGCCACCAAGGTAATGCGCCTGAAATCATGGCCTTTGGCAATCATTTGCGTACCCACCAGCACATCCGTTTCACCAGAATGCACTTGGGCCAGTTGGGCCTCCAGTGCGCCTTTGGCCCGCGTGGTGTCGGCATCGATGCGTGCTACCCGCACCGGGCTGCCATCGGGGCGGCGCACGTCGGCCAGCAGGGTAGCCAATTGCTCTTCGAGTTGTTCGGTGCCCTTGCCTATCGGGGTGATGTCGGGGCTGCCGCAGCCGGGGCAAGCCCGTGGCACACGCACCGTAAAGCCGCAGTGGTGGCAGCGCAGGGTACGGTCGGCCTTGTGAAAGACTTGGTGCGCGCTGCAATGGGGGCAATCGCTTTTCCAATCGCAGTCGGCGCAGTGCAGTACCGGGGCATAGCCTCGGCGGTTGAGCAAAATCATGCACTGTTCGCCGCGCTCCACCCGCTCTTGCAACGCCGCCAGCAAGGGCGCAGAAAACACCGTGCGCCGTGGCTGGTGGTTCATATTGACCACGCGCAGGCGCGGCAAAGCGCCCTCGCCAATACGGCTGGGCATATGCAGGCGCAGGTAGCGCCCGCCGGGGTCGTCTGCAGTAGCCGGGCGGCTGGCATACCAGCTCTCTAGCGATGGCGTGGCGCTGCCCAAAATCACCTTGGCTCCCTGCTCACGCCCACGCCAGATCGCCAAGTCGCGCGCAGAGTAGCGCGCACCCTCTTGTTGCTTGTAGCTGGCATCGTGCTCTTCATCGACCACGATCAGGCGCAACTGCGGTATGGAAGCAAACACGGCCATGCGTGTGCCCAGCACGATACGGGCGCTGCCGTTGTGCGCAGCCAGCCAGCTTTTGAGGCGCTGTGGGTTGGTCATGCCGCTGTGCAGTGCTACCACGCTGGTAGCGCCAAAACGGGCGATGAAGCGCTCCTCTAGCTGTGGCGTCAGGTTGATCTCAGGCACCATCACCAGTGCTTGGGCGCTGGGATCGGCGGCCAGCATGGCTTGCACGCAGCGCAGATAGACCTCGGTTTTGCCGCTGCCCGTGCTGCCAAACAGCAGAAATGGCCCCGGCTGTGCGGCAATCTGCGCCCTCGCATTTTCTTGCTCGGCGCTCAAGGCCACCAGCGGCACCGCAGCGGCATCCGCCGGGGTGGCTGGCGCTGGGCGGCGCAAACGCCGTGCCAGTTGTTCTGGCTGCAAATCGCGCAACTGCGGCGGCAAGGCCATCAGCGCGATTTCCCCCAGACTGCGCTGGTAGTAGCGGGCAGCAAAATTGACCAAACGCCGCCAATGGGCATCCAGCGGTGCAATGCCATCGAGCACCGCTGCCACCGCACGCAGGTCAACCCCTTCAGGCGGAGCGGCCAGCGCCTCCCAAACCACGCCCAGCACCTCGCGCCTGCCCAAGGGCACGCGCACCAGTGTTCCTGGTGCCAGCGGCTGCGCACTGCGGTAGGTGAGCAAATCGCCCATGCCGCTGTGGGCGGGCGTTTGCACCGCCACAGCGATGGTGTGCCCCGGTTCAGCCGTGCTCATGCAGGGTAAAAATCAGCCTTGGCGCATGGCGCGCGATTGGCGATGCACCGATTCGACCAGCACGGCCACGTGCTCAGGCGGCGTGAACTGGCTAATGCCGTGGCCCAAGTTGAAGATATGCGTCGGGCCGCTAGTGCTGTGGTCGGTATGGGGCTTGCCAAAGCTGTGCAAAACTTTGGCCACTTGGGCATCGATTTGTGCGGGGGGGGCAAACAGCACATTCGGGTCGATATTGCCCTGCAAGGCTTTGCCGGGGCCGCCTACCTCGCCACCCACGATGGCGCGGGCTTGGCCGAGGTTGGCCGTCCAGTCCAAGCCCAGCACTTCGCAGTCCAGCGGTTTCATTTCAGGCAGCCAAATGCCGCCGCCTTTGGTAAACACGATGCGCGGCACATCGGTGCCATCGACGCCGGTGCGCTTGAGTTGCGCCAGCACGCGGGCGGTGTAGGCCAAGCTGAACTCTTGGAAAGCACCATCGGCCAGCACGCCGCCCCAACTGTCAAAAATCATCACGGCTTGGGCACCGGCATCAATTTGGGCATTCAGGTACTGGGCCACAGCGTCGGCATTCACTGCCAAAATGCGGTGCATCAGGTCGGGGCGCGAATACATCAGCGTCTTGACCAGACGGTAGTCGTCCGAGCCTTTGCCCTCGACCATGTAGCAAGCCAGCGTCCAAGGGCTGCCAGAAAAACCAATCAGCGGCACCCGGCCATGGAGCGCCGTGCGAATGCTGGTCACGGCATCAAACACATAACGCAGTTTGTCCATGTCGGGCACAGCGAGTTGCGCCACATCGGCCTCGGTGCGTACGGTTTTGGCAAAGCGCGGGCCTTCGCCCTCGGCAAAGCTCAGGCCCAAGCCCATCGCATCGGGCACGGTCAAGATGTCAGAAAACAAAATGGCTGCATCCAACGGAAAACGCTCCAGCGGCTGCAAGGTCACTTCGGTGGCGTAATCCACGTTGGTAGCCAGCCCCATAAAGCTGCCCGCCTTGGCGCGGGTGGCCTTGTATTCGGGCAGGTAGCGGCCCGCTTGGCGCATCAGCCACAGCGGGGTGTAATCGGTGGCCTGACGGCGGCAGGCGCGCAAAAAGGTGTCGTTGACGAGGGGGGCGAAGGCGGATGGATTCATACGCACCATTGTCGCAGGCCGCCCGGCCCGGCTCGCCTACCATCCCTACCCAGACAACGGAGTTTTTACATGCTCAAACCACTGCTGCGCACCGCCTTGCGGGGTATTTTTCGAATTCTTTACCGGGTAGAGGTCAAGGGCCATTCGGGGCATTTGCACCAAGAAAAAACCTTGATCGTCGCCAACCACCAATCGCTGCTCGATGGCGTGCTGCTGGGGCTGTTTCTGCCAGTCGATGCCACTTTTGTCGTCAATACCGGCATTGCGAATAAACCGTTCTTTCGTATGGTGCTGCGCCTGTCGCGCTACCTGACGGTAGACCCGACCAACCCACTGGCGATGAAAACCGTGGTGGCACGGGTTAATGAGGGTGAGCCGGTGGTGATCTTTCCAGAGGGCCGAATTTCCGTCACGGGCTCCTTAATGAAGACTTACCCCGGCACCGGCTTTGTGGCGGCACGCAGCCAAGCCAGCGTGGTGCCGGTGAGTATCGAAGGGGCGCTGTACAGCCCGTTTAGCTATGTGAAGGGGCTGTTCCCGACGCGCTGGTTTCCCAAAATCACCCTGACCATCCATCCGCCACAAACCATTGTCCGCGCCGAAGGCCCGGCCCGCGAGGCCCGGCGCAAGGCGGGTGAAGACCTGCACCGTGTCATGCAAAACATGACCGTAGAAACCCGCGCACGCACCACGCTGTTTGCTGCCCTGCTCGATGCCCGCACCCGCTTTGGCGGTGCCTACCTGCTGGTAGAAGACATACGCCTGCAAGAGGAGTCTTACAACACCCTGCTGAAGATGGCACTGGGGGCAGCGCGCCTGCTGCTGGGGCACACCCGCCCCGGCGAGGCCGTGGGCGTGTTGTTGCCCAACAGCACCGGCACGCTGGCCGCCATCTTGGGCCTGACCGCCTTTGACCGCGTGCCCGCGCTGCTCAACTACAGCGCCGGTGTGGGCGGTGTGCAGGCCGCCTGCCATGCCGCCCAAGTTAAAACCATCGTCAGCAGCCGCCTGTTTATTGCCAAAGGGGGGCTGGATAAGCTCATTGCCGGGTTGGAGCCGCACTACCAAATTTTGTATGTCGAAGATTTGAAGGGCCGCATGGGTTTGTCAGACAAGCTCTGGATTGCCGCCCG
>JAIESZ010000257.1 GCA_019745615.1 Burkholderiaceae bacterium | reverse complement strand
CGAGGCATTGACGGTGCGCAGGCGTTCAAATTTGGCATCGTAGTCAAAGATACCTCCGTAACTCTTCTGTCCGGGTGGACAGGTCTTGCAAGGTGTTGCCGATAAGGTTGACGCGTTCTGCTTCCATGGTGTTGTCCTGAGTAATGGGTGAAATAACCGATAACGGGGGATTTTCTCACGCGCAGCATCACACGGCTCCCGAACTGCCGGTTCTCGTGCTGGCGGCACGCTGGCTGTACGTTAGCGCACAGACCGCGCACAGTGTCAGTCCTATGCTAAATGCACGAACCTTGTTCCTGCCCATTTCATGAACCTGCCCCCCGTCGCCCCCACCGCTCCCGTTGCCACCATCTTGGTGGTGGACGATGAAGAGCGCAACGTCAAGCTGCTCGAAGTTCTGCTACAGGCCGAGGGCTACGCCACGGTGTCTGCGCTCAATGGGCGCGAGGCACTGGCGGCTGCCGTATCGGCCTGCCCCGACCTGATCTTGCTCGACATCATGATGCCGGACATGGATGGTTTTGAGACGGTGGCGCAACTCAAGGCCGACCCGCGCACCCGGCAGGTGCCGGTCATCATGGTCACTGCGCTGGACGACCGCGACACCAAACAACGTGCCTTGCTGGCCGGGGCCGAGGAGTTTTTGAGCAAGCCCATCACACGCACTGGCGCGTGGCGGGCAACCGCTGGGGCTGGTGGTCATCGTCTCCATTGTGGCCGACAAGGTGCTGGGCCTGTCGATGGGGGCTAGCCGGGTGCTGCAAAAGCCGGTGGGCCGCGAAGAGCTGACCCAAGCACTGGCGGGCCTTGGTTTTCAACTGCACCTCGACGGCAGCAGGCGCACGGTGTTGCTGGTGGACGATGATCCGCAATCTCTGCAATTGCTGGGCACTTACCTCAACCCGGCCGATTTCCGGGTGCTCATGGCCTTTAGCGGGCAAGAAGGTATCGACATGGCACAGCGCGAACACCCCGACCTGATCGTGCTCGATTTGATGATGCCGCAGGTCAGCGGTTTTGATGTCGTGGCTACGCTCAAGGCCGATCCGCACACGGCCAGCATCCCCGTGATTGTGGTTACGGCCAAGCAAATCACGGCCCAAGACCGCGCCAAGCTGGCGGGCGACGTGGACTTGCTGATTGAGAAATCAAAGCTCAACCACGGCCGTTTCATTGACGAAGTCAAACGGGCGATTGCCTGGAAGGAGCACTGAAGTGGCCCACGTACTGGTCGTGGAAGACCACCCGGCAAACATGAAGCTCGCAGTTTTTCTGCTGGAGAACGCGCACCACCAAGTGACGCAGGCCATCGACGCCGAAGAAGGCATTCGCTTGGCGCGCGCGCTGGGGCCAGACCTGATTTTGATGGACATCCAACTGCCGGGCATGGACGGCTTGACGGCTGCGCACCTGCTCAAGGCCGATGCGGCCACCCAAGGCATCAAAATTGTGGCACTGACGGCGCTGGCTATGGGCGGTGACCGCGAAAAAATTCTGGCCGCCGGGTGCGATGCCTACATCGCCAAACCCTTGCGTTACAAAGACTTTTTGCAGGTGGTGGATGCGATGGTGGACGGCGGAGCCTTGCCGTAGCGCTACGACACAAAGCCCTCGATCAGCGCAGCCACCGCTTGGGGTTGGTCGTGGTGCAGCATGTGCCCGGCATCTTGCACTATGGCCCGTTGGCAGTTGGACACCGCTTGCAGGCGTTCATGGTATTGCGCCAGCGTATAGCGGCCTTGCCACCAGTGGGTCATGCGGTTGTCGGTGGCCTCTACGGCCAAGGTGGGCGCGGTGATGGCACGCCACAGGGCTAACACTTCTTCCACGCGGTAGAGTTGGGCATTGATAATTTTGTGCGCCGCATCGCCCAAAATGCGCCATTCGCCTTGGGCGTTCGCTTGCGCCCAGTGCTGGGCCAGCCAGTCGGCCTTGTCTTGGGGCAGGCGCGGGTTGGTTTTTATTAAGCGTTGGGCCACGGCTTCGGCGCTGTCGTAGGCCTTCATGGTCAGGGTGCCGCGCTCGTATTGGTGCAGCTCGTCTAGCCATTGGGCATAGCGGGCCGGGGCTTGCTCTGGGGTGTTGGCAGGCATGCCAAAACCCTCTAGGTTGATCAGGCGGCGGATGCGCTCAGGCCGCACCCCGGCGTACATCATGGCGATGTTGCCGCCCATGCTATGGCCCACCAGATCGACGGTTTGGCCGGGGGCGTAATGCTCTAGCAGGCGTTCTAAGTCAGCCAGATAGTCGGGAAACTGGTAGTGGTCGTTGCCAGCGGGGGGCTGGGTCAGGCCAAAGCCGCGCCAGTCGGGGGCAATGATGCGCCGCCCCTGCACAAAAGCCTCACTGAAAGCATCCACCACAAATTGGTACGAGGCCCCGACATCCATCCAGCCATGCAGTAGCACGAGCGGTGGTTCGGTGCTGGTGGTGCTGCCCCAGTGGCGTACATGGTAGCGCAGGCCGCGCAGGGGAATCCATTCGGTTTGGAAAGGGCGAAGGCTTTGGTACATCCTTGGATTATTCCGCAGCAGGGCTGACCACCGCTGTGTGGCGGCCAGTAACCCACTAGGGGCCAACGATGTTTGCGTCATGAACTGATGCCTGCAAGGCCATGTGGCCCTGCGTACACTGGAAGTTTTGACCGGAGCAAGCGCATGGACACCATCCAGTTAGGTCAGAGTGACCTGCACGTTACCCCTATTTGCCTAGGCACCATGACTTTTGGCGAGCAGGTGGCTGAAGCAGATGCCCACGCCATTCTGAACCGTGCTTTAGAGCGTGGTATTAACTTTATTGACACCGCCGAGATGTATGCGGTGCCTGCCCGCGCCGAAACCGCTGGGGCCACCGAAACCATCATTGGCCGCTGGCTGGCAAACAACCCCGGTGTGCGCCAAAAAATCGTGCTCGCTACCAAGGTAGCAGGCCCCTCGCGTGGCATGCCTTGGTTACGTGGTGGCGATGGCTTGACGGCGGCCGACATCGTGGCCTCGTGTGAGGGCAGCTTGCGCCGTTTGCAAACCGAGGTCATTGACCTGTACCAAATCCACTGGCCTGAGCGCCATGTACCCGCTTTTGGCATCAAATACTACGACCCAACGCAAGAGCGCACCCAAACCTCACTGCATGAGCAATTGGAAGCACTGGCTGGGCTGGTGAAAGCAGGTAAGGTGCGCCACATTGGTCTGTCTAACGAGACCCCCTATGGCGTGCATGAGTTTGTACGTCTGGCCCAGCAGCATGGCCTGCCGCGCATTGCTACCGTGCAAAATCCCTATTGCCTCATCAACCGCAGTTACGAAAATGCCCTCGATGAGACCTGCCACCGCCTGAATGTGTCGCTGTTGGCTTATTCTCCGGTGGGTTTTGGTCTGCTCACGGGCAAATACGACCAAAGCGGCACCACGGGGCCAGAGGCACCGCAGGGGGCGCGCTTGTCCACCTATGAGTCGGTGCGCAAACAGCGCTGGGGTCGTCCAGAAGCCCTGGCCGCCGCCCGTCGCTACAACGCGTTGGCCCGTCAGCATGGCCTGACACCTACCCGGCTGGCGCTGGCGTTTTGCTATACCAAATGGCAGGTAGCCAGCACCATCATCGGCGTGACTTCGCTAGCGCAACTGGAGGAAAATTTGGACGCTTGGGGCACCACCTTGTCGCCCGAATTGCTGGCTGAAGTGGATGCCATCCGCTGGGAGTTGGGCGATCCGGCGATTTAACTAGGCGGGCCGGGGTAGCGTTTGTGGTTCAATTTGCCCTTATGGCTAAGAAAGACAGCAAAACCACCCACGTCAGCGAAACCCCGGCCACGCAGCTGCTCAAGGCGCAAGGCGTGGAATTTATCGGGCTACCCTATGACTATGTAGAACGCGGCGGCACTGCGCACAGTGCTGCCAGCTTGGGGCTGGATGAGCATACCGTGGTCAAAACCTTGGTGATGCAAGACCAAGACGCCAAACCGCTGATTGTGCTCATGCACGGCGATTGCAAGGTCTCAACCAAAGCGCTGGCTCGCCAGATCGGTGCCAAATCGGTGGAGCCTTGCACCCCAGAGGTGGCTAACCGCCACAGTGGCTATTTGGTGGGCGGTACTTCGCCATTTGGCACGCGCAAAACCATGCCGGTGTATATCGAATCGTCGATTCTGGAGCTACCGCGCATTGCCATCAATGGTGGCCGTCGGGGCTTTCTGGTACAGATCGAGCCGCAAGTGTGCGTGCGTTTGCTGGGCGCAACGCCAGTGCAATGCGCCTTGGCAGAGTAATGCCACGGGCCGCTGGCACAATGACGCCCCGCTAAACCCTTCTGGAGATTGATTTTGCCCCTCGTTTATTCCGCTCTGGCGGTGCTGGCGGCCTATTTGCTGGGCTCGTTGTCGTTTGCGGTCATTGTGAGCCGCGTCATGGGCCTGAATGACCCGCGCACCTTTGGCAGTAAAAATCCGGGTGCCACCAATGTGTTGCGTTCGGGCAGCAAAGCCGCTGCCATTTTGACGCTGGCGCTCGATGCCGCCAAGGGCTGGTTGCCGGTGGCACTGGTGCGCTGGTTTGGCGCGCCCTATGGCCTCGAAGAAGGCACGCAAGCGCTGGTGGCTTTGGCGGCGTTTGTCGGGCATCTCTGGCCGGTGTTCTTTGGCTTTAAGGGCGGCAAGGGCGTGGCTACGGCGCTGGGGGTGTTGTTGGGCGTGAGCGGCTGGCTGGGGTTGGCTACACTGGCGGCTTGGCTGGTGGTGGTATCCATCTCGCGCTATGTGTCGCTGTCGTCTATGGCGGCAGCCTTGTTTGCGCCTACCTTCTTTTTACTGGCTGGCGGGCCGCTGTGGTATGCCGATCACCGTGTGGCAGCGGCCATTGGAGCGATGGCCGGTTTGCTGGTGTGGCGGCACCAAGAAAACATTGGGCGCTTGCTGCGTGGCACCGAGTCCAAGCTGGGCCAAAGCAAAAACAAAGCCCCGGTGCCAGAGGCACCCGCAGTAGGCCATGTACACCCAGTGGGTAACAAAAAGCGCCGTCGCTAAAACAGGGGGGGCGAAGCAAGGGCTGTGGTGGCCCTGCTGGCAGGCGCTGCCGCTGGCAACGCACATAAAAGAGGTTTGACGAGCCTTACCCCCGGCACTGTATCTGCGGTTAGGGCTGCTTGGTTCCCCACCTGACCCGGTTGGCCGCTTCCCCATGCGGGGAGGCCCGTCAGCGGCAATTGTAATCTATAAGAGATCAGCGTTTGCCGGGCAGCATCCGCAGCAGGGTGTTGTCGCGCAGCACATAGTGGTGTACTAGCGCGGCAGCGGCGTGCAGGGCCACCAGCCCATAACCGACCACAGCCCCGATTTCATGTACCTCTTTGAACCAGTGGGCGGTGTTGCTGTTGGTAGAAGTCAGCAGTGGCATGGGGATGCCCCCCGGAAAATAGACAGGGGTGCCCTTAAAGCTGAGTGCCAGCCAACCCAATACCGGTAGCCCGATCATCAGCACATAAAGCCCCGCATGGGCAGCGTGGCCCAGCAAGGACTGCCATGCGGGGGGGGCTGGTTCAATGGCCGGTGTGGTGGTAGACAGACGGGCCAGCAGGCGCACCCAGACCAGTATAAATACCCCCAGCCCCAGTGCATAGTGGGCCGATTTCATCAATTCACGCGCAGGAGTCCCCTTGGGGTACATACCCCGCAGTTCCATCGTGGTGGCTGTGGCAATCAACAGCAAAACCATCAGCCAGTGCATGGCAATAGAAAAGCGGTGGTAGCGTTGTGGAGCGGCGGGGGTGACCATGTTTTTTGAATCCTAGGCAAAAAGGCCATCTTCGCCCGCCTAACTGAAGGTTTTCTGAAGGTGCCTCGGTACGAAGGCGGGGCACACATAGAATCACGCCCCATGTCCTACATCGTGCTCGCCCGCAAATACCGTCCACGCAACTTCACTGAGATGGTGGGGCAGGAGCATGTTGTGCAGGCCCTGAGCAACGCCCTCACGCAACAGCGCCTGCACCATGCCTACCTGTTCACAGGCACCCGTGGCGTGGGTAAAACCACCGTGTCGCGCATTTTGGCCAAATCGCTCAATTGCCAAGGGCCAGATGGCCAAGGCGGCATTACGGCCACGCCCTGCGGCGTTTGCCAAGCCTGCCAAGACATCGACAGTGGCCGTTTTGTCGATTACACCGAACTTGACGCCGCCTCCAACCGGGGCGTAGATGAAGTGCAAAGCCTGCTAGAGCAGGCGGTGTACAAGCCGGTGCAGGGTCGCTTTAAGGTCTTCATGATCGACGAAGTGCATATGCTGACCAACACGGCGTTTAACGCCATGCTCAAAACGCTGGAGGAGCCGCCCGAATACCTCAAGTTTGTGCTGGCGACCACCGATCCGCAAAAAGTGCCGGTCACGGTGTTGTCGCGCTGTCTGCAATTTAATCTGCGCCCGATGGCCCCTGAGACCGTGCTGGAGCACCTGAGCCATGTGCTGGCAGCAGAGCATATCCCCGCCGAGGTGGCGGCACTGCGCTTGCTGTCGCGGGCGGCACGGGGGTCGATGCGCGATGCTTTGTCGCTCACTGACCAAGCCATTGCCTTTGGCAGTGGCCAATTGCAAGAAGCAACAGTGCGCCTGATGCTAGGCGCGGTAGACCGTTCCCATGTGCTGCGCTTGATTGAGGCGCTGGCGCTGGGCGATGGTAAGACCGTGGTTGAAACCGCTGAATTGCTGCGCCTGCATGGCGTTTCTGCTGCCGCCGCGCTAGAAGACATGTCTGCTATGTTGCAGCGCATGGCGGTATTTCAGGCCGTGCCGCTAATGGCCGCCGCTGCCGCTGTAGACGCTGATGACCCTGATGCAGCGGCCACTGTGCGTCTGGCCGCTCTGATGCCCGCAGACGAGACCCAGTTGCTCTACAGCATCTGCCTGCA